>JBBTVH010000084.1:0-12167 GCA_038063355.1 Patescibacteria group bacterium
TACACGAAAAACCCGGGCCTGGTCCGCGGCCTCGACTACTACGGCCAGACGGTGTTTGAGGTCTGGGACAGCTCTTCCGGAGCCCAGAACGCCGTCGGGGGAGGAGGGCGCTATGACGGTTTGATCGAACTGCTGGGAGGCCAGCCCACACCTGGAGTCGGCGCTGCGTTCGGCGTCGAGCGCATGATCTGGCACATGAAGCAGGCGGGCGTCACCGTCCCGAACAAAGACCACGTGGATGTCTTCGTCGCGCAGCTTGGGCCCGAGGCCAAGAAGATCTGCCTTACCCTGATCTCGCAGCTCCGCGAAAAAGGCGTCCATACGATCGGCGCGCTCGGCGAAGCCAGCCTCAAAAGCCAGATGCGCCTAGCGGACAAATTCGGCGCACGGCACACGCTGCTCCTCGGCCAGATGGAAGTGAAAGAGGGCAAGATCATCCTTCGCGACATGGCGGCAGGGAAACAGCGGTCGATCAAGTTCGAAGATGCGGTGGATGAGGTGCTGAAGCTGCTGGGGAGCGAGAATTTGGATACGTATACGTTGAGGGATCATTTTGATGAAGATTAGGCGCGGTTGGGTTTGTTAGGTCTTGTGGGTTTTTTGGGTTTGGTGGGTTTCGAAGCTGAGAACGAATTTCGATTTTTGCATGCAAACCCAACAAACCCACCAAACATACCAAACCCACAAAACCCACTCTATACGTCTAAGTTCTTCACTCCCTTCGCATGCGTCTGAATGAACTTCCTGCGCGGCGCGACTTCTGATCCCATGAGCGTCGTGAACGCCAGATCCGCCTTCTCGGCGTCGTCGGACGTCACGCGCAGCATTGCGCGGTTTTCGGGATCCATCGTGGTGTCCCAGAGCTGGTCCGGGTTCATTTCTCCAAGACCTTTGTAGCGCTGGATATTCACTTTGCCGCCCTTTTTGGGCTCCGGGACTTTGGTCTTCTTGTTTTCCTTCGTGAGGGAATCAAAATTCTCTTCGGCTACCTGCATACCTTCGGTGTCATCGGCAACCTCTTCGGTCTCTTCCAGATCCTGCTCACCGATCCCCCACTCCTTCAGGACGCTGAACTTCTGCTCGTCGGTGTAGGCGTAGCGGATGTCCTTTCCGCGCGCGATCTTATAAAGCGGCGGCTGGGCGATGTAGATATGGCCGGTATCGATGAGCTCGGGGAAGTAGCGGTAGAAAAGTGTGAGTAGAAGTGTGCGGATGTGTGCGCCGTCGACGTCGGCGTCTGTCATAATCACGATGCGGTCATACCGGAGCTTCGTGAGGTCTTTGACGTCGCCGATACCGATCCCGAGCGCGATAATGAGCGACTTGATTTCGTTATTCGCAAGCATCTTGTCGAGACGCGCCTGCTCGACGTTCAGGATCTTTCCACGTAGTGGAAGAATCGCCTGGAATTCGCGGTTGCGCCCCTGTTTGGCGGAGCCTCCGGCGGAGTCCCCCTCCACAATGAAGATCTCACACTGGCTCGGATCGCGGCTACTGCAGTCTGCGAGTTTGCCCGGAAGTGTCATGCCTTCGAGCGCTCCTTTGCGAATGACGCTGTCTCTGGCGGCGCGGGCGGCGAGGCGGGCGCGGGCAGCGAGGAAGCACTTTGCGACGATGTCTTTTCCTTCGGACGGATGCTCCTCGAAGTACTGCGAGAGCTTTTCATTGACGACCGTTTCCACGGCCGTCTTCATTTCAGCATTACCGAGTTTGCTCTTGGTCTGGCCCTCGAACTGGGGATCTTTAAGACGGACGGAGATCACTGCGGTGAGCCCTTCGCGGACGTCGTCGGCCGTGAGGTTTTCGTCCTTCTCCTTGAGGATGCTCTGGCTGCGGGCGTAGGCGTTGATGGTGCGGGTAAGGGCGGACTTGAAGCCGGTCATGTGGTGGCCTCCTTCTATGGTGTGGATATTATTGGCGAAGCTTGCCACGTGTTCCTGGAACGTCTGCGTGTACTGCAGAGCGACTTCCACAAATCCCTCCGGCTGCTCTTTCTCGAAGTGGATAGGCTCTCCGATACGCTCCTTGGATTCGTTGAGATGGGCGACGTACGAGGAGATACCTCCTTCAAAGTGGAACCGGTAGAGGCGCGGGAACAGTGTGTCCTCCTCCGGCCGCTTCTCGCGCTCGTCGAGCACCGCGATCGTAATGCCGCGCGTCAGGTACGCCTGCTGGCGGAGGCGCGTGAGAATCGCATCGATGCTGAACTCCATCGTATCGAAGATGGTGTCATCCGGATAGAACGTGATCTTCGTGCCGTGCTTGGTCGCCTTTCCCATCGTCTTCATGTCCGCAACCGGCTTTCCGCGGGCGTACTCCTGCATGTAGATTTTGCCGTCAAGGAAGACCTCCGCGCGCAACTTCTTGCTCAGCGCGTTCACGACCGATGAACCGACGCCGTGGAGCCCTCCGGAGACTTTGTACCCGGAATCGTCTCCGCCGAATTTTCCTCCGGCGTGCAGGGTGGTAAGCACGACTTCGAGCGCAGGACGCTTGGTGGTGGGGTGAAGATCGACCGGGATACCGCGGCCGTTATCTTCCACGCTTACCCCACCGTCCGCCTGCAGCATCACGGTGATATGGTCGCAGTGACCGGCCATCGCCTCATCGATCGCGTTATCGACGATTTCCCATACGAGATGATGGAGCCCACGGACGTCCGTGGATCCGATATACATACCCGGGCGCTTGCGGACGGGCTCCAGACCTTCTAGAACCTGGATTTGTTCGGCGGTGTATTTTCCGGCGGCTGCCATGTCTGGGATAGTGTAGAGATGGAGCGGAGGAGGAGCAATGCTTCCAATGTGCCTTCGAAGCTTCTTAGCTTCTTAGGTTCTTAAGGGATGCATACGAAAAATCTTTAGAAGCCTAAGAAGCTAATCAGCTAAGAAGCTGACCTACATATTGCTGTAAAATTGCGTCTTCTTCTTCTCCGTGCGGTAACCCTCCCGCTTCAGCGCACGCAGCCGCTGCAGACGCTTGCTGGGCTTGCGCTTGTGGCGGGCGCGTTCCCGAAGAATCTTCACGAGCCCGCTCTTCTGGGTCTGCTTTTTGAACCGCTGGAGGAGCGAGTCATTGCTTTCTTCCCCGCGCTTGTGTGCATGAATTGCCATTGCCGACGTAGCCTACGGAAGGCGGAATTGTCTGTAAAGCAAATATCGAAAAGGATTCAGTGGATTCATAAGATTCAAAGGAGTGTCGTTCCTCTGAATCCTTTGAATCTTTTGAATCCTTGCATCTCTTATTATCTCCTCAATAATTCCAACGCCTTGATCATCTGTTCATCCCTTTCGCTATTGTACGGAACCTGCACATCAGGCTCGATGCCGACCTTGTCGATCTTGCGCCCCTTGGGCGTGAACCACTCGGCAATCGTCATCTTGAGGCCGCTGAGGTCCTGGAATTGGAGCACCGCTTGCACCGTCCCTTTGCCGAACGTCTTTTCCCCCACAAGCGTGGCACGCTTGTGGTCCTGGAGCGCCCCCGCGACGATTTCGGAAGCGGACGCCGAACCACCGTTGATGAGAAGAACGACCGGAGTCGTGGCTTCGATCGTGGGGAGATCTTCCGTTGCATACTCCTCGGATCCTGTCTTGGACTTCGCAACGTAGACTAGGCTTCCGCGGGGCACGAAGTTGCTCACAACCGTGACCGCCGCATGCGCGAGACCGCCGGGGTTGTTCCTGAGATCGAGGATGATCCCCTTCACCTTCTTGTCTTGGAGCGCCTGCATTTCGCCACGCAAGGTTTTATCGGTACTGCCACCGAACTGCATGATCTTCACGATGCCGACTCCTTCCTGGATCGTAATCTCGATTTCGGGAACGGTGACGGTGTCGCGGGTGACGGTGATCGTAAGCTCGTTGCCGCTGCGGCGGATGAGGAGCTTCACCGTCGTGCCCTTGGGGCCGCGCACCCGTTCGATGGCTTCGAGAAAACCGATCCCAGAGAGACTGAAATCATCTGCCTTGAGAATCTCATCGCCCGGGAGAAGCCCCGCTTTCTCGGCGGGAGAACCCCTGAGGGGCGTAACGATCGTCAGGATGCCGTTTTTGTCCTCCACTTGTGCGCCGATGCCGGTGACTTCCCCGTTGATCTGATTGCGGAAGTTCTGGGCTTTCATGGGCCGGAAGAACGTGGTGTAGGGATCATTCAGGCTTTCGACCATTCCTTCGAGAGACTTGTAGGCTGCCTCCTCCTGGTTCAGCTTGTCGGTGTAGAGATACTCGTCATTCAACAGTTGCCAGACCGCCTGCAGGAGGTCGCTTTTGGGAAGCGGCGCCTTCTCCTTTGTGGAGAGCTTGATCCTGATGGTCTCTTGGGTCATCGGATCGTTGCTTTCCTTGCGCTGCTGACCTGCCTTGCCACTCGCCTTTTTGAGCATCTTCTCTGCTTCTTTTGTGCTGAGGAGTGCGCTCACTCCAAACTGCTGCGGACGGATAGGCAGGAGCCATTCCTCATCGACCGCCACATCCACAGCGCGCGCAAGCGCCGTACCGTCACGAACATCCCTGAAATCAGTGTCCCCGTCGCCGGCGTTTCCGAGCCCCGCAAGTTCCGCCGTAATCAGGATGGCCTCGCCGCGGGTGATGTCCACTGCGAGCTTAAGATCCTTCCCAAACACCGCCAGTACCTGCTTGTCGTGCGCGGCGCGCACGTACTTCACGAGGCTTGTAGGGACGCGTGTGTAGGGAAGTGCTTCTTTCTTGTCATTTACCGGCACTGCAAATGCCTGAATGGCAGCGCGGATAAATGCTCCGCGGCTGACATCGCCCGAAGGTGGAAGCCCCCACGTCGCAGCAAATGCGGCTGCAGGCTGCAGAAGAATCGTCAAAGAGAGAACATACGCGGAGACTCGGTGGAGTGTAGGCATAGAAAAAGGGGGGACAGCGGTGATCATAGCGGCAGGAGGCGGTGGTGGGTAGATCCTTCAAAGAAGCTTTTGCTCTATCAATGCGATGTCGTCGCGCTTTTGTTTCAATGCCTCAATGTGTAATTGTGTCCGCTCAAGAATACCACCTATTATGCGAAGGGTTTCTGTGGGCATATCGTGTTCTGTCTCCTCCAAGAAAAAAAGAATATGATTATTGAAATTTAGAAGCAAATAAATGGCTTTATTGAATACCGTACGATCTATTCCACCAACCCGCATAGTGCAGTCGCTTCCGAACACCTCAACTGCCTGGCATGTACGTACAATGGAAGTCCAGGATCTCGGATGTATATCCGTCCGAAACACATCAAATGCCTCATAGAGAGAAGAAAGAGTTTCCTCCCCTCCTTCCAACAAGGAATCGCATGAGCTACGCGGCATGGAATAATGATAGCAGCGCGGATGCCGGAGTCGAGTGAAAATCCCGAGAATCCGCTCTGTTACGCCATCGCTTCTTCTCTGACAAACGTATCCGTCACCGTCAGCACTCCTCTCTCTTTGGCATTTTCCTTGCGGGCAAACAGACTCGTGAGCACCCAGAATCCTCACACCACATAGAAGAGCGAGGGAACCAGCAGGAACGCGATGGAATGCAGGAACGATCCCGGAGCGGCTCCCAGAAGATCACCAATGGTCTTGGGATGCGTCGGCAGAAGATCGGGCAGTGTCACCGCGAAGTTGAAAAATCCGTGGAGCACTGTGGCAAGAACGATACCGGTACAAAGCATCTGCATCCGAAACACCGCCTTCTCGGGAAGCCGCAGGAATTTGCTCAGCGTGTAAGCGACCAAGTATTCCCTGTCCTCACGCTCAACATCGGACACGAGCGGGCCGGCGAAGATCGCGAGTCCCAAGAAGTAGCCCATCACGCCCGTGGAGAGAATATGGACCATGCTCGTGAGGATGGAGCGTCCGACGACGTTTCCAAGGAATTCGCCCCACTGCGGCGACTCAGGTATCAGAAGATACTGCTGCACAAAGCCGACGAAGTACGTGGGATTCAAGATATTTTCAGCGAACGCAAAACCGATTGCGACAATGACGGCGAGCTGCATGACGTCGTCGACGCTGCTCACCACTCCCTTGGCGCTGCGGCTCGTGACCCATGCCTTGCTCGATTCCTCGATGAGTCCCACGATCATAAACGTGACAAGCGAAGAAACGAGCGTCGTGCGAATGTCGGGCATGGCGGCAAGGCTGCCGCTCACGAAGGCCGAGCTGCTTCTGGAGAAACTCTCCGGCGTAATACGGAAGAG
Organism: Patescibacteria group bacterium; assembly: GCA_038063355.1. Lineage (GTDB taxonomy): Bacteria > Patescibacteriota > Gracilibacteria > Peribacterales > Peribacteraceae > 2-12-FULL-55-11. The sequence continues at coordinate 6,190 of JBBTVH010000084.1, forward strand.
AAAGAACTGCAGCTCCACGCCGCTGCGCACCAGCATGTCGTAGAAGAGGATCGGCGCGGTGGAGAGCATTCCGGCGAAGAACATCAAGAGCGTGGAGCTCAGCTTCTGCCGATGCTCCTGCAGGAAGAGAACGCACCAGATCACGGCGGGAATCGCGGCAACCACGATCGCAATGAGGTGCGCCTTCAGCGTCTCCGCAGGTTCATGCCACAGGAGATGCACGGCCATCAGAAGGATGAACGTGCCAAGCACCGTCGCTTTGATGGAAGCACTCCAAGGCCCGAAGAGCATCCGCCACGTGAGCGCCATGAAGACGATGCCGAGCGCCACGGCAAAGGGATCGCTCCCCGCTTCCCCGGCAAAGATCGCGCGCTGGAAACCGAGCAGTGCGAAGGTAAGCAGCGTCCCGAGTCCGACGGCAAACACATACTCGCGCACGCACCGGTACTTCCATTCCGCCGCTCCGAAGAGCAGTGCCGCGATGCCAAAGAACATGACGGCGCGCTTCAGTACTTCCTCTCCTGCAAACGGCGCGATAGCACCGCCGCCCTGGGCAATGAGCGCGATGATCGCGGCGGTAGAGAGGAGCGTAAAGGCAAGAGGCCCAAAGGGCGGCAGCGGTTTCTTTCCTTTACCGGGAGCATGCAGCGTCAGCCAGTGCACAGAGATGACGCCAAGCCAGACATGCGTAAGAAGAAGCCCGAAGATCGTGAGTGCGGCGACGGCCAGAAAAAACATCCCAAGACCCTGTGTGCTCACCCCTCCTCCCTCCTGTGCATGCGCCAGCACGGGAAACACGAGTGCCAAGGCACCCGCCAGCCTCGCTGCGCGCTTTTTTGAGAGGATGTGCATATTTATGATATTTTATCATATTTTGACATAATTTAGAATAGGTGTTTTTAATGCATAAAGTCGATTCAATAGTACTTATCAAATCCATCAAGCATTCGCATCGGACTTCCATTATCCTCTGCGCATGCCCGCCACCTCCCTCGACCAGGTCGTCTCCCTCTGCAAGCGCCGTGGATTTGTCTTTCCGGGATCGGAAATCTACGGAGGACTCGCCAATACGTGGGACTACGGGCCACTCGGAACAGAACTCAAAAAACGCGTACAGGCGAGTTGGTGGGATACATTCGTGCGTCAGAAACCCGAGATGATGGGAATAGAGACGGCCATTTTGATGCATCCCAACGTCTGGGAAGCGAGCGGTCACGTATCCAATTTCGGCGATCCTTTGGTGGAATGCCGGAAGTGCCATGCCCGACCCAGGGGAGATAAACTGCTCGAAGAGAAGCTCGGCGTGGCAGCAGTGGCGGTACTCACTCTCGATCAGGTGCAGCCGATGATGATGGCGGAGAAGATCCCCTGTCCCGATTGCGGCAAATGCGACTGGACCCCCGCAAAGAAATTCAATCTTATGTTCCGCACGCAACAGGGCGTGATTGAAGGTGAGGGAACAGACATCTATCTCCGTCCGGAAACGGCACAGGGAATGTTCGTGAATTTCAAAAATATCCTCGATACGATGCGTCCGCGGTTGCCATTCGGCATCGCGCAGATCGGAAAATCATTCCGAAATGAGATCACGCCGGGAAACTTCACCTTCCGCACACGCGAATTCGAACAAATGGAAATTGAGTATTTTGTTACGCCGGGGACAGAGGAAAAATATTTCCAAGAATGGCTCGATGCGACCATGCAATGGTATACGGATCTTGGCATTGCCAAAGAGCGACTCCGCATCCGCGAGCATACCGATGAAGAGCGCTCTCATTACAGCAGTCGGACGGTGGATATCGAGTATCATTACCCTTGGGGCTGGGGAGAATGTATGGGACTCGCGAATCGCAGCGATTACGATTTGAAGCAGCATCAGGAAAAAAGTGGTCAGGATTTGCGATACACGGATCCCGACGATGCGACGAAGAAATTCCGCCCATACGTCGTCGAACCCGCATTCGGATGCACGAGAACGGTTCTCGTATTGCTTTTGGAGGCATTCACGGAAGAAAAGGTAAAAGACGATACGCGTACCGTGATGAAGTTTCATAAGCGCATCGCACCGATCGACGTGGCTATTCTGCCTCTATCCAAGAAGGAACACCTTGTAGCCAAGGCACAAGAGTTGTACAAAAAAATTGTTCATGAGACAAAGCTAGTCGTCGACTTCGACGTCACGGGATCGATCGGCAAGCGCTACCGCCGCCAGGATGAAATCGGCACGCCGCTTTGTATCACGGTCGACTTCGGCACGATCGGTGAAGACTCTGCACAGGGAGAGACCGATACGGTGACCATCCGCGACCGAGACACCTTACAACAGGAACGTGTCGCGATCGGCGAGATACGCGAAAAGATCGCCGAGGCGTGGAGGAAATGAAGCATCAAGGATAATGCACCTATCGCGCTTCTTGCGCGTTTTACGGTTTTCCAATCGAACACGTTGCCCGCATACGTAAGAGTATGGTACAAACCTCTTGCACTATCGCTGATCGCTGCGGTCCTGCCCAGCACCCTTCCTGATTCACTGCTGCAATTCCACACGTGAATTGACTGCTTATGAGTCCGGAAGGGTGCTGGGATCCTCCGCACTCAGGCGAAATGAAGTGATAGGTAAGACTTAAGGACATTATCAACGGTTCACTACTCTCCGGGGTCTTCCGATCCTGACTTCGAACCCTAACCCGATTCCCATGCTGACTGTCCCTACCGAAAAAGAACTCCTCGCTTCCTCGTGCCACATCGGGCACCGCAAGGAAAAGTGGAACCCCCGCATGGCGCCGTATCTGTACGGCATTCAGCGCGGCATCCACGTGTTCGATCTCACCCGCACCCGCGAAGGGCTCCAGCAGGTCTGCATGGTGCTCCAGAAGTTGCAGGCCGAGGGCAAGACGATCCTCTTTGTCTCCACGAAGCAACAGACGATCCCGCTGATCGAAGATCTTGGAAAAACGCTCGGGCAGCCGACCGTCACCAAGAAGTGGATCCCGGGACTGCTCACGAACTGGAGCAACATGAAGCGCCGTCTCAAGTACTATCTGGATCTTCAGCGCTCGTTCCAGACCGGAGAAGTGGAGAAGTACACAAAGAAGGAGCAGACGCAGCTCCGGAAGAAGCTCACAAAGCTCGACGCCGCTCTCTCGGGTGTTTCCCAGATGACCCAGCTTCCCGACGCCGTCGTCGTTGTGGACGCTGTCCGCGACATCGTGGCCGTCCGTGAAGCACGGAAGCTGAATATTCCGCTCTATTGCATCTGCGACAGCAACGCGGATCCGAAGGATTTCACGCTCTGCATCCCGGCGAACGACGATGCCGTGAAGTCGGTCACGATCATCCTCAAGACCATCTCCGCGGCTCTCTCCGAGAGCAAGAAGAAGGCCACCTCCGAGGAATAATTTTTCATTTTCCATTTTCAATTTTCCATTTTTTCTATGCCAGTCTCCGCCACCGCCGTCATGCAGCTTCGCGCCCGCACAGGGGTTTCCATCAATGAGTGTAAGAAAGCGCTCGAGGAAGCCGGAGGCGACGAGGAGAAGGCCATCGAGCTTCTCCGCAAGCGCGGCATCGCCACCGCTGCAAAAAAAGCCGGCCGCGATCAGTCCGAGGGACTCGTCTTTCTGGAGCAATCCGGAAACATTGCGGCGATCGTTACACTCAAATGCGAGACGGATTTCGTCGCCCGCGACGGCAACTTTCAGAGTGTCGGCACGGCGATCATGAAAGCGCTGCTGGAGGGAGGGCAATCCGCTGCGAAAAAAGTCGCGGAGGAACTTGTCCCTGCGGCGGTACAGAAACTCGGCGAAAATATTTCCCTCGGGGAAATGCAGCTCATCGAGGCGCCGGTCGTCGGCACCTACCTGCACAGCAACAGCAAGATCGGCGTGGTCGTCGGACTCGAAGGAGGAAACATTGATGCCGCGCGCGACGTCGCAATGCATGGAGCCGCCCTGAATCCTTCCTACGTCCGCCCGGAAGAGACCGATGCCGCGGCTTTGGAAAAGGAACGGGACATCTGGCGCGATCAGCTGAAGAAAGAAGGCAAGCCTGAAGCCATCTGGGACAAGATCATGCTCGGCAAGGAGAAGAAGTTCCGCGAGGAAAACGCGCTCCTGACACAGGCTTTCGTGAAAGACCCAAGCAAGACGGTCCAAGGCTTCCTCGGCTCCGCGAAGGTGAAGACGTACGTGCGCGTAGCAGTCGGCAAGTAGTCGCCCTACTTCCCCCACATCTGCTTCGCCTTGAGGAGAGTTTCGACCATTGTGAGAAGCGATTTAATCGTCATTTCACTCTTCACAAAATAGTCGTCCGCTCCCAGTTCCTTGCCGCGCATCTTACTCTTCTCGTCGCCGAAGTTCGTGAGCATGATCACGGGGAAAGTTCTCTTATCGCGCGGGAATTTCTCGAGCACTCCGAACCCGTCGAGGATCGGCATGTGCACGTCGAGAATCGCGATGTCCGGCATCTTCTGCGCAATGAGCGCCACGGCCTCCTCACCATTTTCGGCTAGGCGGATCGTGTAACCCGCTATCGAAAACTTTTTCTGATAGACCTCCCGCAGAACGGCATCGTCCTCGGCAATCACGATATCGGCTTTAGGTTCCGCCATAAGAGACATTATACGCTGTTGAATGCGATTTGGGAATGACGGATTTTTGCCTCTACAAACCAAGATAGGCAAGGACCCGAGTGACCCATTTGAGCTTCGGAGGCCCCTGCAAGGGCACCGAACGGATGAGGTCGCTACGGACTGTTTCGCGGACTCTGCGCACCACGTCGTGGTTGCGGCCCGTAATGAGCACATTGATCTCCCCCATCGTATCAAGGGAAGACGTCATCATGTTGGCCGAGCCGATGAAGGCTTTGCGGCGATCGATCAACATCAGCTTTCCGTGGAGCATCCCGGGATACCGGAAAATCTCGAGGTATGCGTCGTTGCCTTTGTCCATCAGCGTCGCGGTTGCAACGATGTTCGCGCTGTGGTGCATGCCGCTGCGCACAGGGAGGATGATGCGAACGTGAATCCCGTCGTGAGAACGCTTCGCGAGCAGATCGATGATCGCAGGGTCAGAGAGGTATGCCTGTTCTAGGATGATCTCGCGCTCGGCTTCGGAAAGAAGCTTCGTGATGGCGTCGCGCACGGCGCTGTGATGCAGAGTATTGAGCACGAGCCGAACGGGATCGTGCTTGTGCGTGCGCGATGAGGAGCTCAGATACTCGTTCACGAAGCGCGCACCGCGGAGTTCGACGAGGAAGTCGTGCCACTCGTAGCGATAGTTGTCGGCGATGTTCATGCCCCCAAAGAGCATCGTCTCGCCGTCGATGATGTAGACCTTCGCGTGATTGCGCTCCTCTGCGGTTTCAACGATGATATTGGGATGGTGCCAAAAGCGCTTCCAGACGCCCTCTCCGTCGGTTCTTGTCGTGAGGAAATCATGGTCGAGCTCGAAGAGATCGCCGGAAGCATCCTTGGTGACGTGCACGTTCACGCCGCGGTCGGCAGCTTCTACCAGACGCTTGGCGACGGAACGTCCCGTCGGATCATCCAGCCAGATGAACATGTGGATGATGATCGTGTGCCGGGCGCCGCGGAGGACTTCGTCGATCCTTTTGAAGGCCTCTTCGCCGTCCACGTAGAGCTCCGCCTCGCGCCTCCGAACAAGGGAGCTGATGCGCCGCTGGGTCCGAAGCAACAGGAGCATGCGCAGCCGGTAAAACATCCGGAGGCTCTGAAACCACCGCGGATGCGACACTCGCCTTCGCAGGTAGGCACGGGCCCCGCGAATCATGGAACGGCGGCTGCGGCGGGAGAAGATTCCGGGAGGGAGCATAGGTGCAGCATAGAACGTCGATTGATAGATATGCCAGATAAAGAAGGGTATGCGTATCGTGCGTTCCCCAATCAACCCATTTACCTCCGGCATAAGAGTCAATTCTCTGATATAATGGAACGATATGAACATTTAGAAACTCGTGAT
>JBBTVH010000085.1:0-3287 GCA_038063355.1 Patescibacteria group bacterium
AGACCGGCGTTGCCGCCCGAAATTTCCGTCACCGATCCGTCGCTTGTCGCGATCCGGTCGACCGGTCCTTTCAGGTGCATCGTGACGCCGTGTTGCTTCGCCGTGGGGCCAATCAACTTTTCGGCGATATCCATCCGTTCAAGTTCCCCAAGGTGCGGTGTCAGGATCGCTTGCTTGCCGGAGATCACAGCGAGCGTCCACGGTTGAAGAGCAGAAGCATCAAGCACCAGCGGGCACGTCGCCTCAGAAATAATCTCGCGGAGAATCTTGAGGGTGCCTTCGTCACGTGCGATACCCGGGCCGATCACGGCAGCGTCCATCGTCGCGAGGAGTTTCAAGATTGGTTCGCGGTCGGATTTCGAAAGATCATCACCTTTGAACGGAGTGATCTGAAAGTTGAGCGAGCATTCGCGCGTGAGTCCGGCATGGCATGCGGGCACGCATCCGAAAATCAGATCCGCGCCCGAAGCCTCCGCCGCAAGCATCGAAAAAATCGGCGCACCGTGGATGGTTGCCGATCCACCGATCACAGCAACCTTTCCGTTTTCGCCTTTGTGGGAATGGGGATTGCGCATGGGGGTATTGTACGTGTGTTTTTCTGCGGGCCAATCATTGATCATCGCTTGCGGTAGAGACGTGCGGGTCGCACGTCTCCGGACGCAGGGTAGACGTGCCACCGGCACGTCTCCGGACGCAGGGTAGACGTGCCACCGGCACGTCTCTACGAATGATGTCTTTGAAAACGTTCCACCGCATCCTCCACGGCGTTCCTGATTTTCCCCCGGAATATCTCCTCCCGGAATTGTTCCGCATGCCGCCGGATTTCCTCGGGCTTCCAATCGATTGTGGAAAAATCTTCGATCGCTTTTTGCACGGATGCGACCGATTGCTCCGGGAAAAATATTCCTGTTTTTCCATCCACAATCGTATCCAGCGCACCTCCTTGTCCCAGTGCGATCACGGGCGTTCCCGAAGCCTGCGCCTCGAGTGCGGCGACGCCCGCGTCTTCGATCTGCGGGAAGAAAAATGCGCGCGCTCCTGCATACAATTTTGGCAGCTCGTCATCGCAAACGTACCCGAGCATCTCCACGGTCGGCCCCGCCATCAAATGAAGCCGCTTGAAGTCGCGTCCTGTGCCTGCGATCTTGAGCGGGAGCTTGAGCCGGTTGCACGTCTCGACGAGCAGATCGAACCGCTTGTACGGCACAAGACGTCCAAGTGCTAGGAAGTAGTGTCGGTCTCCCGGAGATGTTGTATCGAGAGGGGATTGCAGGAACTGTTCCCCGACGGGCGGATGAATCACCGTGCTCTCCCGGCCATAGAGACGCCGGATGCGTTCCTGCGTTGTCGTCGAGTTCGCGATGAAGTGATCCACGCGTTTGCTGGTGGTCATATCCCAGCGGCGGATTGCATTGAGCCTGCTCTTCACATGCTTGCGCAGCAGCTTTGGTACCCGGAAATCTTTGAGATACGTTTCTTCCATCTCCCACGCGTAGCGGATGGGCGTGTGGCAGTAGCACACGTGCACGGCGGTGCTTGGCGGGACGATGCCTTTTCCTACGGCGTGCGAAGAGCTCATGATCAGATCGAAGTTTCGCAGATCAAACCCCTCCATCGCGCGCGGCATCCAGGGAAGGAGCACCGTGTGGGTCCCGAGGATCCGGAAAAATTTCTGGAGTCCGCTCGTATGGATGTTTGCGTTTCGGAGTGTCGGCAATTTCTCTCTCCGCGCCACGGTGGTAAAGATCGGGGCATCTGAAAATTCCTTGTGGAGCGCGCCCACGACGTGCTCCGCTCCCCCGTAGGTGGGAAGCCAGTCGGCGGTGAGTGCAATACGCATGGGCAATTGAAAATTGAAAATTGAAAATTGAAAATGAATACGATTGGGAGCTTGATAGTCTAGGAATCTGCGTTAAGCATATCCCGATCTTCTATTTTCAATTTTCAATTTTCAATTGTCAATTCGTCCCGCTAAACGTCTGCCCAAGCGCTTTCGGCGTCCCGTGAGTCAGGGGACGCGGGCGATGGTGCAGCGGCGCTACGAGCGCCATCGCAAGCTCCGGTGGGATCTGTGGCGGCGCCGGTCACGCAGATTGGCGGAAAAGCTCGGCAAGCTCCGCAAGCACATGGCTGTCGCAGCCGTGGGTCTTGTGCTCGTCGGCATCGCCGGGTTTTTCGCGGTCGCGCTTTTCTCGCCACTCATGCGCGTGGGCGAAGTGCGTGTCATCCGCACCAATACGCGCCTCGACATCGAACAGGTGCAGTCGCTTCTGTCCCCGCTCTTCGGAAAGCACCTGCTGCTCCTTTCGGGCTACGACGTCCGGACGCTTCTCGAAGACGGTTTGCCCGACCTCAAAACCGTGGAGGCAAACAAAGATTACCCCTCCACGCTCGTGGTGCGTATCACGCTCGATCCGCTCATCACCCGGCTGACGATCGTGGGGCCGGAGGAGGAAGGCGTTCCCGAAGGAACCATCGACTACCTCACATCCGAAGGAGTCTACGTTTCGTCCGGCAGGGCCTCGGGCGAAGCGCTTCCCGTAATTACACTGGTGGATTGGGGTGCACGGCCCGTGGCGGGAGAAACCCTGCTCACGCCGGAATTCCTCCTGCGGATGGCCGCGGCCGAGCGCACGCTTTCCGAGCAGTTCGGCCAGGAAACGCTCGAGCGCACGGCATTTATGCGCGCGCAGGAATTCCACCTGAAGACCGCGCAGTGGACGCTGTGGTTCGACATGCGCAGTTCCCTCGACGAGCAGGTGGGACGGTATCGGATTTTCCTCCGGGAAGTGCCAGCGGGAGATGTGAAGGAGTATGTGGACCTTAGGCTCAAGGATAGAGTTGTGTATCGATGAGCAACAAAAAAAGATTCAGAAGATTCAAACGATTCAAAGGATTCAGAGGATATTCTTTTGAATCCTTTGAATCCTCTGAATCCCTCGGTTTTGGGATACACCGCGGGGTGTTTTCCTGCTACTCTTTCCCAGATGCTCCGTTCTCTCTTTTCGGTCCTGCTTTTGGGTCTCGTTCCGCCGACAAATATCGCGATGCCCGATGCTTCGCTTCTCGCGCTTCCCAATGTGGCGCCTCCGGCGGTGCAGATGGAGGTGATGGCACGGCTTTCGGCGTCTGGGATCATCGTGATGGATGCCCAGAGTGGCCAACGCGTGTACGGTCGGCAGCATGATGTCCAGCGCCCGATGGCGAGCCTTACCAAGCTCATGACGGCGCTTCTCATCGTCGAGCACCATGAACTTTCCGAAGTCGTCCGCGTGCCGCAGGGCATC
>JBBTVH010000086.1:0-8159 GCA_038063355.1 Patescibacteria group bacterium
TCCACCATGTGCACGGGGATACGGATGGTGCGGGCCTGGTCGGCAATCGCGCGCGTGATGGCCTGGCGGATCCACCAAGTGGCGTAGGTGGAGAACTTGAATCCCCGCTCTGGATCGAACTTCTCGACGGCGCGGAAGAGGCCGATGTTGCCTTCTTGGATGAGATCGAGGAAGGAAAGCCCACGGCCGATGTACTTCTTGGCGATTGAAACCACGAGACGGAGGTTGGCTTCCGCAAGCTGCTGTTTGGCGGAGGCGTCGCCCTTGCGGATGCGGCGGGCAAGCTCCACTTCCTTGCGGCCATCGATGAGAGGCACGCGGCCGATCTCGGAGAGGTACATGCGCACGGAGTCGTTGCTGATTTCAAGCAGATCCACTTCACGCTCGCGCTTGCGCTTCTGCTTCTCTTCCACGGTTTCCTCCTTCTCATCCATCGCGATACCGGCGGTCGCCACCATCTGGAGCATGTCGTCATCCTCATCCTCCACTTTGCCCGCGACCGATTCTTCCTCGTCTGCTTCCGCTTCCGCCTCCTCTTCGGTCTCTTCTTCCACAGCCTCATCGCCGGCGCTCACGATCTCCGCCAGATCCTGCGTGGGCTCCTCCATCTTTCCCTTCTTCTCCCAAATCAGCGCATCCTGAACGTCGATGACCTGGATACCGAGATCCGTGAGGAGCGTGTAGATCTCGTCGAGCAACTCGACATTTTCCTCGGCATTCGGAACCACCGACATGATTTCCTGGTGGGTCACGTAGCGCTGTTCGCGGCCTTTCTTGATGAGATGCCGCACCGAATCCGGAAACTTCTTCAGATCGTCATCCGTCGGCTGGGCGATGAATTTTCGGGGGTGGGAGGCCATGACGAGACAAACAGGGGAAACCTGCGAGAAATTCGCTTGCATAGAGTACAGAGGTTTATATGTAAGGAAAAGGTATTCGTATAAGGATTCAAGGGATTCAAAGGATTCAAAAGGGCCGATCCTGTGAATCTTTTGAATCCTTTGAATCTTTTGAATCGTCTGACTCCTTGGTTTCCTTTTTCATCCTGCCATTTTGGATAACTTCAGAATCTGCTGATATTGCGTTGAAAGCTGAGCTTCTTCCACTGTTCTCCCCTCTTTGCGCGCCACGGCGAGTTTTGCCATGACGTCGCGCTGTTTTACGAGGATCGTCGTGCGGTTGGCCTGCTGGCAATTGCGCCGGATCTCCCCTGCAGCCAGATTTTCGGACCATTCATGGAAACCGTGCTGTTCGCAGAAGAGCAAAAGAACAGACAGCTTCTCCTGATGTTCCGATGCGAGTAGGGGCATTGCGCGCAATGCCCCTACGCCATCTTCGGCTGCATGCAATGCCCCTACTCCCGCGTCTTGAGCATTCTTCAGCGCTTCGTACAACGCCGAACCGAAAGGGTCTTCGGGCGCAATGAGCTCTGGTAGGAGATTGCGGAGACGCGGATAGAGCACGAAGAGTCCGAGTGAAATTTCCGCGGGAGAAAAAAGCATCGTACCGGATACGTGCGTTGCAGAAGGTAGGGGCATTGCGCCTGTGGTGAGCCTTGTCGAACCACGCAATGCCCCTACATCCGCCGACTGCGATGGTGCAGTCTGCACACGTCCAAGATCCTCCTTGAGCGCCGTCTCCGTCGTGCCGAAGAGCGCGGCAAAGGGAGCCATATACTGCTGGCGCTCGACGGCGGTGGGTAGAGCGGAGAGCAGTTTGAGCACGCGCTGCAGCGCATATCTGCGATCCTCGGGCCTAGAAAGATGCTGCGACCGCATCTGTCCGAGGACGAGATCGAGGTAGGGCTTTGCTTCCTCGGTGACGCGCTTTTTCAGATCTTCGGCGTCCGCTTGTGCAGCTTCATCGGGATCTTTCGCGGTGATCTCCGCCGCGAGCACGAGGATCCCTTCTTTGCTGAGGATGTGAAACGCCCGCTCGGCCGCCTCCTGTCCAGCGCGATCGGCATCGAGACAGAGGACCACTGCGTCGACGCCGCGTTTCAGGATCCTCGCATGCTCTTCGGTAAGCGCCGTGCCGCTGACGGCAACGACATTGGTGATGCCGACCTTATGACAGGCGACAACGTCAAAATATCCTTCGACCATCACGACGCGCTTGCTCTCGCGGATGGCTTCGCGGGCCATATGGAGCCCGAAGAGAATGTTGCTTTTTCGGTAAATGGGGCCTTCGGAGGAGTTGATGTACTTCGCGTCGTCTTCACCCAGCGTTCGTCCACCGAAGGCGACGATGCGCCCCTGGATATCGCTGATCGGGAACATCAGGCGGTTGCGAAACCGGTCGTAGATGCGCTCTTCGGAAAGCTCTTTCTGGATGCCCAGTCCCGCGGCGATGATCTCTTTCCTGCTGAAGCCTTCCTTCAGAAGATACTGATAGGTGTCGCTAAACGAATCCGGAGCGTAGCCCATGCCGAAGGTTTCCATGAGGGCAACGGGTACGCCGCGTTTTTCCAGATACTGCGTCGCGAGCTCCGACGACGCGAGATTCTTGCGGAAGAATTTCTGCGCGGCCTCCACGCACGACCGCAGACGCTCTTTTTCATCCTTGTCGACAATGGGCGCGTCTCCGCGCTTGGGAAGCACCACGCCCGTACGCTCGGCAAGTTCGCGGATTGCTTGCGGAAAATCCACGTTCTCGATCTTCTGGTAGAACGAGAAGATGTCGCCACCGGAGTTGCATGCAAAGCACCAGGCGATCCCCTTGTCCGGGGAAATCAGAAAACTCGGATGCTTGTCGTTATGGAACGGACAGAGCGAGACGAAGTTCCTGCCTTTGGGTTTCATCTGGACGTATTGCCCCACGAGCTGTTCGATCGGAAGCCGCGCTTTGATTTCGGAAACGGGGTCCATGGGAGGATGATTATAGAGGGGAACATGCTCCACGGGATAGGGACGTCCACCGTGTAGAGACGCACCGTTGGTGCGTCTTTTCCCGCATATTGGAGACGTGCCACCGGCACGTCTCTACCGCAGGCGATTGTTGATGTTCATCCCGTTTTCAACTGAACCATCCACCGCGATAACCGGTTCTTCAAAAACCCCTGTTTCGCAAGACCCCGCCCGACCGCGATACCGTTCCACTGGAGGATGACATCTCCTTCGGCGTTCTCTGGGCATTCGATGTTCTGTCCTTCGAGAAGTTCTTGGAGATCGCTGTCGCCGACGACCAGTGTTCCCTGCGTCGCTTCCATGCCGCGCGCCACGGCAAGTTCGTCGGTGATCCGAAATCGGCCGTCTTTGAGGCCCTTCGCGTACGGAATTCCCATGCTGTAATCGACGACGGGCATCATCAATGCCGTGGCGGCCTCCGTCGTGAGGAGGACCAGATCCCCGCGATGCACTAGCAGCTCTCCTTCGTGCAGAAAATCGGTGCCGTACATGTCCGTAATGCGTTTGCGGATCTCCGCTTCCATTGCGCGCGCGAAACGCTCTTCGCGGCGGGGCACCGCAGGCAGACGTTCGATGGAACGCGTAGACGCTTTTTTCTGGAGCACCGCGCAGAAGAAGCCTTCGGTGTCGTACGTTTGCGGCCAGAGCCGCATAAGCGGCAATTGAAAATTGAAAATTGAAAATGGAAAATTACCGCCAAGAGATTTTTGAACGATAAGGGAATCTTCGATGGCCTCGTCAATTTTCAATTTTCCATTTTCAATTTTCAATTCTCTTGGGTCAACCACTTCGAGTTGATCACTAAATTTGTTCAATATTTTCAGCACCACTCCCTCATTTTCCTCTTGTGTGAGTGTGCACGTGGAATACACAATCGTACCACCCACTTTGGCAGCATGCACCGCGGCTTCCAGAAGTTCCGTCTGGAGTCTGGCCATCTTCCCGATGTTTTCCGGGCCGCAGTAATCGAGCGCTTCGGAATCTTTGCGTACGGTCCCTTGCGCGGTGCACGGAGCGTCACACAGCACGCGATCAAATTTTTCCGTCATCTGTTTGCCGAACCACTGGCCGACTTTTTTCGTGAGGATGACATTCGTGACGCCGGATCTCTGGCACGATGTATTGAGCGTCCACATCCGCTTCTCCTGGACTTCATTGGCGACAATCACTCCCCTGTCCTCCATCGCCGCGGCGATCTGCGTCGTTTTGCTTCCCGGTGCTGCGCACATATCGAGAACCGTTTCGCCGGGCTGAGCGCCGAGCATGACCGGAGGCAGCATGGAAGACGCTTCTTGAAGATAGACATGACCGAGCAGGTGCAGCAGTTCTTTGCCAATGGCCTCCGTACGATCTTCCCGGTCAATGAAGAATCCTTCCGAGCACCACGGAACCGGCGTCAGCGTCCAGCCGAGTTCCTCCGCACGTTCCTGGACCGCGGCAATGCTCGTCTTGAGCGTGTTCACGCGGATACATTTCCGCAGCGGTTTCGCGCTTGCGGCTTTGAGAGCGGCAAGATCGGTAAAAGGGGCGTAGCGGTCGAGGGCCGAAAGGAACTCTTTGGAGGACACGGCGGTGGTAGCTTGAAGCAGGTCGAAAAGAAGGTCCAGAACTTCGGGAAAGTGGCTTGATAGAAGCAAAACCGCATCGCGGCTTGCTTCTAAGAGCTGCGCTTGAGGATTGCACTGGCAATATCCGACATGGACATTGTTCCTGCTTTTTTTCGCCATTGAGTCAATTCATCATCTGTAATAAATGCACCAGAAAACTCGTCTATTTCCATAAGAAAATTGATTTGCCCCAGAGAATCACTGCCAAATGCAGCCAAGAAAGTTGTATCAGCCGTGATGCTGTCATCTTGGATCTCAAGTGCCACCCTTGCTGCTGCTACGACTTGTGCAGTCACTTTCTTCAGATTCTTTGCAGAGGCCTGCGGATTTGAGTCTACAACTGAAGGTACTTCACGCGTTGATTCTGTTGTCATACGCGCATTTTCCAATCATACCCATCTTCTCGCAAGATCAATTCCTGAGGAAATCCCTACCCCACCACAAAACTCACTAATTTACCCGGAACGTAAATTTCCTTCTTGGTTTGCCCTTCCATGAGGAATTTTGACACGTTCTCTTCTTTTTTTGCCATTGCAATAATCTCCTCTTTGGCGGTCTTCGCACCGACGGTGATCTCTCCCCGGAGCTTTCCATTTACTTGAATCACGATGGTCATCGTATCATTTTTTAGAAGTTTCGGATCAAATGCCGGCCAGTGTTGATCGATGACCATACCTGTACCGCCACTCATCTCCCAGAGTTCTTCCGCAAGGTGCGGCGCGAGCGGTGCCAAAAGTTTTGCAATCGTCTGCAGGGCATCCACAGGAATCGATTCCTCTTTCTCGAGTTCATTGAGCAACGACATCAGCGCGCTGATTGCGGTGTTGAAATGGAAGATCGCGATATCATCACCGACTTTTTTAATCGTCGCATGTAGTTTCGTCATCGACGCTGCTGATAATCCCTTAGATCCCTTCACTCCCTTATTCCCTTTGTTGAGCTTCTTCTCAAATAGCCGGTACATCCTCGCCACAAACCTGTCGATCCCTTTGATACCCATGTCATTCCAGTCACCGCCGTCCGTGAACGGTCCCATGAACATCAGGTACATCCGAAACACATCACTGCCGTGCCGGTCGATGAAACTGTCCGGCGAGACGACGTTGCCTTTGGACTTGCTCATTTTCGCCCCCTTATGCGTCACCAATCCCTGATGAACTAATTTTTTGAACGGCTCATCATGCGATACAAAGCCGAAATCCTGAAGGGCCATCATCACAAATCGAGCATAGATCAGGTGCATACAGGCATGCTCCGGACCACCGATATACAAAGATACGGGCATCCAGCTCTTCTCTACATGCGGATCGATGATGGAATTCATTTTCAATTTTCCATTTTCAATTTTCAATTTCATGCCGTGACCTTCGGACTGGAGATACATCAGGTAGTAGAAACTGCTGCAGACGAACGTATCCATCGTGTCGAACTCCGGAGTCCATCCTTTCCCAAAGATCTTCTCGGTGCGCTCGCGGAATTCTTTGGAATAATACAAAGGTGATTTTCCCGTCGGCTTGAATTCCACGTCGGTGGGAAGCAGCCACGGCAGATGCTTCTCCGGAACCGGATGCGGGTTACCTTCGGGATCATAAACGATCGGGATCGGCGCGCCCCAGTACCGCTGGCGCGAGACGAGCCAGTCACGGAGACGGTACGTAATTTTTTCGCGGCCTGCATCTTCATCTTCAAGCCACGCGGTTATTTTCTTTTTCGCATCGGGAACGGAGAGACCGTCCAAGAAGTCCGAGTTCACAAGCATGCCCGGACCCGTCCAGCATTGTTCACCGCCTAAGATTTTTTCGTAGATCTCCTGATCCGTTCCTTCGGCACCTGGATAGGCATGCTCGGAAAAGTCGGCGCTCTTGCGGTCCGGAGCGATCACGCACCGGATGGAGCCGCGCAGCTCTTTATAGGTATTTGCGAAATCATAATCGCGCTCTTCGTGCCCCGGAACACCCATGACTGCGCCTGTTCCGTACGTCGGTAAAACGTAATCCGCGATCCAGACAGGAATCTGCTCATGCGTTGCCGGATTGATCGCAGATGCGCCGGTCGGCACGCCGGTTTTTTCCTTGGTCAGATCCGTGCGCTGCATTTCTGTTTTTTTCTTCACGGTGTCGAGATACGCGGCGACTGCCTTCTGTTGCTCCTTTGTCGTGATCTTTTCAACAAGAGGATGCTCCGGCGCGAGGACGAGATAGGTCGCACCAAACAATGTATCCGGTCTTGTCGTGAAGACTGTAATTCCGAATTCCGAATTCTGAATACCGAATTCCACTTCGGCGCCTTCACTTCGCCCGATCCAGTTTCTCTGCATCGTCTTCGTTTTCTCCGGCCAATCGAGATCGTCTAAGTTCTTCAGCAGTTTTTCAGCGTATTGTTTGATCTTCCAGAACCACTGCGTCAGTGGCTTTTGTACGACCGTCGTTCCGCAGCGGTCGCATGTACCATCTTGCGCCTGCTCATTGGCCAGCACCGTCTGGCAGCTGGGACACCAGTTCACACTCGCCTCTTTGCGATATGCGAGCTCATGCTTATACATCTGCAGAAACAGCCACTGGGTCCAGCGGTAGTACTCTGGCGTGGAGGTATTCACCATCTTGTCCCAGTCGTACATGCAGCCGATGCGCTTGAGCTGCGTGATCATCGTTTCCACGTTTTTCCGGGTGGAGGCATCCGGATGCACGCCGGTCTTGATCGCGTAGTTCTCCGCAGGAAGCCCGAATGCATCGAACCCCATTGGGCAGAACGTCTCCTTGCCGTGCATTCTCTGGAAGCGCACGAAGCTGTCCGCCGGCGCGAAGTTGTACCAGTGCCCCACATGAAGCTTGTCCCCGCTTGGGTACGGAAACATCACCATGCTGTAGTACGGGTCTTTCGCCTTCTTCTTCAGATCGGTTTTGTAGATGCCAGCCTCCTCCCAGCGCTTCTGCCATTTGGCTTCGATGGAGGAGGGGTCGTAGGGGTGGGACATTGGAAAAATTGTACAGAGAAGGGTCCTTCTGCAGCAAGAATTTGCACATTCACTTTATTCTTCTTCGCCATTTTCCTCGGCGATAATTCTGTGAACCGTTCTGCGAGTCATACCTAACCTTTTTGCTGCTTGTGTTATATTCCCCTCGGCCATCTCGATTGTCGCCAATACTATCTGACGCTGTTGATTCTTCCACGGGGCACCATCGAGCGGTATGGCGACGGTACGCCCATCGGCATGCGAAGCCGTCGGCTGCTGGTTTTGTGCGTCTCTTTGCCAGCGGCCAGCATTTTGCACGCTATCAAAGTGCTTCATGGCGATTTTAGGAGCGGCACTGGACCCATGGGCATCCGCTTTTGCGTAAGCAGTGAGCAGTCGTATGAACGACTTAAGATCACGAATATTGCCCGGAAATTTTACGTCGAGAAGCGCATCCTTCACGGTATTTTCCATTTGTATTCCATCGGTAACCCAATGATCGACTGCAAATTGAATGAGGAAACGGCGGTGGGTTTCAGTGCGTTCGCCAAAAGACGGTATGCGGATTTCATCTGTCTCTGCGAGGCGCGAGAAAAGATCTTGCGAAAAAGTCTCAGCCCTTTTCATTTCATCAATGCTCCTGCTTGCAGCGGAGATGACATTCCCATTGAAGTCAATGCTGTTTTCGGGTTC
>JBBTVH010000087.1:0-2742 GCA_038063355.1 Patescibacteria group bacterium
CGACAAACTGATAGTGGAAACAAAGAAGCGTGAAGAGCAACTACACGACGAAATGCGGTCTCATAGCAAGGCCGATGAAACGTTCCTCATATCGTGTTCCTACTTGCTGGAACTGCTTCAAAGGGCATCCGACCTTTTTGAGCGTTCGCAACCTGCCCAAAAGAACCAACTTCTGCGTTTCGTACTTGCGAACGCAAAGGTAGACGGCGAAAAGCTAGTCTGGGACTTGAAAAGTCCGTTTTCGGGCATTGCCCAGTGTGTCAAAACGAAAGATTGGCTCCCCCGACTGGATTCGAACCAGTAACCCCCTCGTTAACAGCGAGGTGCTCTACCGTTGAGCTACAGGGGACCGAGAGTGAGGAAAGAGCACGTGGACAAGTATGACTGAGAACTCCTGCCCGCCGTAGCTCCGCAGAGCGAAGGTGGGAGCTACAGGGGACCGAGAGTGAGGTAAGATCAGTGTTGACCGGGGAGAGTATATGCGGGCCGTTAACCCAAGAAAAGCGGAATCCTTAGCGATCCGAATGGCTTTCATGCACACAATAACGATTTGCGGTTGGAAATCGCGAATTACTTCTTCATCGGCAGCAGCATCACAATCTCCCGTCCCACGAACTGCTCACCTCTGCGGTACAGCAGCGAGAAATCCGTGGATTCCTTGCTCTTCGGGATTGCAGGCATCACGGCGCGGTAGCCGAGAGAGGGGAGCTTTTCCCAGAGTCCTGTGAGGCGGATCAGGTCTCCGCCATGGAGCCGCCAGAATGGCCAGCAGCAGACGATCGGAATGCCCGGGAGAGTCGCAGCGGCGTTCTTCAGGAAATCAATCTCAAGTTTTTCCATCTGCTTGCGGAGCCTGTCTGCGGGAGCTTCCGATGGCGGGCGTGTGAGGGCTGGGCCGAGAGAGGTTTCAGTCACAATGAGGTCGGGGAGCTTCTTCAGCTTGAAGGGTGTAGTGGCATCCTGCTTCCAGACCGTGGATTCCGCGTCTTTCTTCAGGATTTTGTACTCCTTGCGGATCCATTCGATGTTCTTCTCCGTGCCATTGATGGCTTTCAGGCTCATATCCGACGCGAGGATGTTCCATCCGCGGATGAGGCATTCCAGAGGGATGACACCGGTGCCGGAGAAGGGATCGAGAACCGTGATTTGTGATTTGCGATTTGCGATTTGCGATTTGTCGCTGGTGGATTTTGTACTGTTCAGAAGCCACAAGCCGAGATTCAACATCACCTGTGCCAGCTTGGGCGGGAGCAATCCTACCGTCGTATCGCGCACAGGCTTGCCGATGTCGCGCTTGGTGTAGCTATCGACGTCTTGCGCCGCGATCGTGCGTCCCATCCACATCTGTTCATTGGGAAGCTGCACGATCACAAGCTCCACGCCGTGCTTGCCGCTGATGATGCCGGCATCATGAAGGAGCGGTGCAGCGGCGGCCTTATGTTCATTGCCGATGTAACGGACAGGCCGTCCGGCGCGCTTGAGGGTATCCTTGTAGCGGCGGTAGTTCTCCTTGATGGCATTGGGCGGCAGCCCTACCGTGCGCAGACCGAAGGTGATCTTGCCGCGGATTTTCTTGGCGAATTCCAGAAGCAGCTGGGGCCCGTCGCTCAGCGAAAGACCGGACCGGTCTACTCCTTCCGCGATGGCAAACGTTCCGCCGAGGGTCGCAAGGAGCCCGGGATCCAGTTTGTCGTTGGTCGAAAAGATCACTACATCCGTCGTCGGGCGGTGTTGCAACGAAAATCCTGGAACTACGGCTATCAGTTCAGAGAGACTCAGCGAAGGATTGTGTCCGAGGAAAGCGCAGTATGAGGGCATGCGGTGAAAAGTATAGAGATCTGATCCATGGAATGCCATGGCTCCGTAGAGACGCACTGTTAGTGCGTCTCATCTTTCACACAAATCCCAGCGCGCCCTCAGTTTATCGATGGGTCCTTTCGTGCGCGTCATACGGCACAGGATCGCTCACATTTGCTCAGCTTTCCGAATGCACCTTTCTTTTGTCTTGCCAAAAGAAAGGTGCACCAAAGAAAAGCGTGTCGCTTGTGGAAAAGCCGCCTACGCATCTCTGCTCGCGGTGCGGAAAACCCGAGGCCCACCCAAAATCTCCTTCTTGCGGGTTTTCATTCGCCCCGCTCACAGGATGCGTGACGGCGCTTTTCCAATGCGACTGACCCCTTTTCACCAGGGGTTAAAATCAAGGTTTTCCCAGGGTCGCCCGATATACATCAGCTATTAAGAGCGTCACCAAAATCACCATCAGCGGAAGGAGTTGCACCACGCCGCGGGCGGAGCCGGTTTGCTGCAGCGCTTCGGCTGAAAGTCCGGTGAAGAGGAAGATGCTGAGGATGCCGCAAAGCACGATCAGCGTGAATGCCGTCAGAACGACGGCCGGCGAGAGGAAGGCTTTTTTGAAGCGGACGATCAGCAGTCCAAGAAGTAGCCCTGGGAGGAGCAGAAAGTTGGCCTCGAGCGTCCAGGTGATGAAGAGGGATTTGAGGACGTTCTGCTGCCATACCAGTTCCATCCCGCCAATGCCTTTGGCGTTGCCGAAGGTGAGGTTATTGCTCCATTTGTAGAGCAGCCACGGCAGAAGAATCGCTGCGACGATTGTGCCGTAGGCAATCATCGGAGCGCGCGCGGAACGCATCGTCAGTTTTCCTTTCATCAGGCTCCAGAGGATGACACCTGCTGCAAGCAGCAGCACGGGGGGCAGATGCATCAGGAGCGTTTCATTCTTGA
>JBBTVH010000088.1:0-3043 GCA_038063355.1 Patescibacteria group bacterium
GTTCCCACATTCTGTGAAAGGATCCTTCATTCAGAGCGCGGTACAGCTCAGGCCGTATCGGCGGTGCAAGCATATGCACTTCGTCCAAGAAAATCGTGGCATCTGCGCTCGAAGCCAACTGAAAATATCCCGTGCGATCATGGTCTAATCCCGTATAGGTTCCACGCCTTGCCCCAAAAAGCTCTGCAGTCGCGGTTTCAGCGTGCAAATTGGCACAGTTAACCGCATGAAGCTGACCTGGCTTTCCACATACAAAGCGATGAATGGCTTTTGCCAGGAGTTCTTTCCCGGTGCCAGTAGGGCCATTAAGTAACACGCGGATCCTGCCGCTAGAAAACGCTGTTATCGTCCAGAGATGCTGCAGAGTCAAATACAGAGATGCGTCACCCCGCCATTCGAACCCTACATCATCAAGAACTTTTTCCATTTCAGGTATTTGCCGGCTCTGCACGGGAGTATCGGGCATATTGAAAATATACTATATAAACGGATAATTGCAAATATTGGAATTATGCCGCACTTTCGCTTTTCTGCTACTATACCGTTTCGAATGCTCCATCTTCCAACCGTTGCCATCGTCGGCCGGCCCAATACAGGGAAATCCCGCCTCTTCAACAGAATCATCGGGCAAAGAAAGGCAATCGTGAGCGATATTCCGGGAACGACCCGGGACCATGTTGCGAGCAAAGTAGAAAGCGACACCGTCGATTATCTTTTAGTGGACACCGGCGGCATGGGGGGAGGGACAATGGATACGGATTTTGAAGATGATGTGGAGGCGCAATCGCGTCTTGCGGTGGAACACGCGGACGTCATTGTTTTTGTTCTCAGCGGCAAAGACGACATTACCAGTGCTGATCATGCCGTCGCGAAAGTACTGCGGACCCGCAAGCGCAAGCACGTGCCGGTGATCGTTGCCGTGAATAAGATCGACAATCCGGGAAAGACGGATGAAATCCTTCCGCAGTACTACGAACTCGGGATCGGAGACCCCTTGATTCCCGTGAGCGCGGCGCACGGATCGGGCTTCGGGATGCTGGAGAGCGCGATCACCACGGAGCTGAAGAAGCTGCATTTTGGTAAACCTGCGAAAACGACAACGGATCTGCCGGACGGAGAGGAGCCGGAAAATCCTCCGGAACCCGCGCTCCCGCGCATCGCCGTCGTCGGAAAACCGAATGTGGGAAAAAGTTCGATCGTGAACGCGTTGATGTCCGACCCGCAGCGCGCCTCTTCTCCGCGGATCGTTTCGGAAATTCCCGGAACGACACGAGACGCCGTAGACACCGCCATCCGTTACAACGATCACGATTATATTTTCGTGGACACGGCGGGAATCAGGAAAAAGAAAGAGGAGACGCCGGGGCTGGAAACACTCGCATACTTCCGCTCGATCCAGGCGATCAGCAATGCCGACATCGTGGTGCTCGTGCTCGATGGCACCCAGGCCATCACGCGCCAGGACAAGCGCATCGCACAGATGTGCATTGAGGAGGGCAAAGGGCTGATCCTCGCGGTGAACAAGAGTGACGGCATGGAGCTGGAACAGAAGAAAAACACGGTCAACGACGTGCAGCTCACGCTCCCCTTCTGTCGCTTCGCGCCGATTATTCTCTGCTCCACCAAATCCCGGGACGGCCTCCTGAAGCTCTTTGACCTCATCGAGACGGTGCAACGCAACCGCGTCCGCAGGATCCCGACGAAAGATCTTCATAACTGGTACGCCGAAACCGTGCGGGGCCAGCCCATGGATGCATTGGCAAAATCCAAGCACATCACCCAAGCCGACGATGTCCCGCCGACATTCGTGGTGTTTGTGAAAGATCCGAAGAAAGTAAAAGTATCGGAATTGAAGTTTTTAGAGAGAAGGCTGCGGTCGACGTTTGCGTTTGAGGGCACCACTATCCGATGGATTACGAAAGGCGGCGACAAACGAGCAAGTAGCAGGTAGCCTGCTCCCTATCCTTTGCCTTGTCGTAAATCTTTCACCCTCCCATCCTCATGAATGGGTAAGGGGAACGCTTTGATCGCGACTTCGAGCTTGGTGAGGAGTGCATGCGGATCGTCATCGAAGACCATGTTCGGCGGGATCTTTCTCTTGCAGAGCTCTTCCACCACGTGCGGGATGTCGTTGCTGATGCCGCCGGTATTGGTGAGGATGCCGATGGGGCGCCCCTCATCGTAGGCGATGGTGAACTCGTTGAGCGTGCCGATGCCGCCGCCGACGATCACAACGGCGTCGGAGCTGCGGATATTGATGATATCGCGCTCCATGAATCCCTGGCCCGTGTAGATGATGATGTCGTTGTCGTGCGGGGAAAGATACTCGTTCACGTGTTCGTACTCGGAGAACGCCGGAGAGACGCCGAGTGTGAGGCCACCGGATTCCTTTGCCCCAAGAAGCGCATCATGCGGCAGTCCCGGGCATGCTCCGTTGATGAAGACGTGGCCGCGCTTCGCGATCTCCTTGCCGAGTTTCCTAGCCTGCACGCGTGCATGCGCATCCTCGGTCTGCGGACCGGAAGCCGAACCCATGACGCCGATTTTTAGTTTGTGGTGGTATGCCACTGTGGAGGCTATTGTAATGGGAATCGTGCAATCCAGAATATGAATGTCTTTCTTCTATTATAACACTTTGTAAGCATTTTAGGAAGATCCTACTCCTCGTCGACCACCCCCCCTGTCATTCCTTCGGCAACCCCTTCCCCAAGTACTGGATGCGGTTCAAGTTGTGCTGCTCGTTACTTTCCGCGTAGTGGATCTTGCCTTGCTTGTCGTGCAGGTAATACCAGTAAGAGCTTGCCGTGGGCCGCAGCGCCGCTTCGATGCTTTTGAGTCCCGGACTCGCAATGGGGCCGGGGGGAAGTCCACGGAACTTGCGAGTGTTGTAGGCGGAATCCACATTCAGATCGCCGGACGTAATCACCGCAGTGGGCTTTTCTAGGATGTAGCGGACCGTGGCATCCACCCCGAGTCCGCGGCGGTCATCGAACCGCTTCCAAAGAATACCGGCGATAATCGGCCGCTCGGCGTCGGTGATCGC
>JBBTVH010000089.1:0-2484 GCA_038063355.1 Patescibacteria group bacterium
TTGGCTGATGGTTTTTCAACTTGCTCCCTTACCTTGTGAAGAGGAACCTTACTACCCTCCATTTTGTTTGAATTGAAAATGAAATCTACACTGAAGTTTTGCTCCATTAGATCAGAGCCGAACATACCAACCTCTTTCTTGGATCTATATAAATTTGTTCGGACCTGTTCCATTTTTTGCACAGAAAGATACTTGGAGAATTTTGGATGCTTCAATTTAGCTTGCCAAAATTTTGTTCGTTCCTGAATTTCCTGCTCCTTCAAATCTCGCAAAAATTCAGCTTTTCTTGTTGTGGCTTCCGCTAAGTTGTCCACTCTTCCCAATAACTTCGTCTTTCTTATACTCTTTTTTTCTGCAACAAAAATACTGTCGTAAGCATATAGATAATCGTGGCCTTTAATACGATTTACGGAAGTTTTCATGCTGGAATTAAGATGGAAAATAAGCGTGGAATCGACATTCGTCTAATACCTTATAAATTATAGCCTTATTAAGTATGCCTGATAATACGATGTTCATCAAATTTTTCCTTCTTCCCAAAGAAGATCATGGCATTTATATGCACGAAAGCCTTTCATGAGGCCGCACAAGCTTAACTGTTTACACAAACCGCAGAAGCCCAATACCCACCATCACCGCCGCAATACTGAGCCACTGCTTTCCCCGCAAGGGCTCTTTGTAGAGAAGCCACGCAAGGAGCGCCGAGAAGACCAAGGATGCGCTCCCCACCGCGCCGACGATCGCAACGGGACCGATGCGCGTGGCAAGGGCATACAGCCCGGTGCCGACGAGTGTCGGCGATGCACAGAGGGCGATCCTGAAAAATGTTTTTTGGGAAATTTTCTGGAGAGGCTGCCCAGTAAGGACCCAACGACCCAGAAGCAGAAGGATGCAAGCCATGGCGATGGCCGTCTCCCAGAAGTAGCCGCTCAGAAGCGGCGGCGCAGTACGGCTGAGCGCCGTGAAGGAGATGTAGGTAAGAACGAGCGGAACGGTGCCAAGGAGAACGATGGCAATCCCCCTCCCGTGGCGATTATCGAGATGCGGCAGCGGAGTACGTTGAATTCCGAGAGAGAACGTTGCACAGGCGATGAAGACGATGAGGAGAAGTGACGCCGGGGGAAGTGTTTCTCCCAGAAGCCACCAGGCGAAAGCCACCATAAGAAGGGTGGAAGAGGCTTTCGTGATCGTCGTCACGACGCCCACGCTCAGGCTGCGATATGCGGCGGAAGAGATCGCGATGGAGAAGCCGCCCATGAGTGCGGAAGCTGCAAGTAAATGCCAATGGTCAAACACTACGACCACATCGCCGAGCGTCGAGCCGATGCACAGCGGCAGCAATGTGATGCAAAACGAGATGTTGCGGTAGAACGCAAAGCTGAGTCCGTCCATCTGCCGCGCATAGCGCACCAGCAGAACACCCTGCACGGCGTAGCCCAGCATCGAGCCGATGGCGAGGAGGTAGAACACGTTGAGAATTGTTGAACGCCCGGCTTCGCTTGCGAGCTACGCCGAGGCATCCGGCGTTTTGATTGAATGAGGCGGTATCTCGGCGTAGTCCTCGCAGGGACGAAGCCGGATGGTGCCCAGGAGAGGATTTGAACCTCCATAGGATTGCTCCCACACGCCCCTCAAGCGTGCGCGTCTACCAGTTTCGCCACCTGGGCAAGGTGCTGGCAAAGTGTACCAATGGCTTGGCATCCGGCAAACAAAAACCCTTAAAGCATTTTGAGAAGCCGTTCCCTCTCCCCCCTCGGAATCGGCAGTTCCTCGATGTAATCCCACAGGATTTCCTTGGTGACCTTTTCCCCCCGCGTGAGTTTCTTTAGTTTCTCGTACGCTTCGGAGACGCCATGTTTGCGCAGGACTGTTTGGATAGCTTCGGCGATGACTTCCGGGTGTGCTTCCAGTTCGCGGCGGACTGCGGAGCGGTCTAGGGATAATTTCGAGAGGCCGCGCGTGAGGGATTTGAGTGCGAGCATGTGGTATCCGAAGGCCACGCCGATGTTGCGCTGGACCGTAGAGTCACTGAGATCGCGCTGGAGGCGGCTGACCGGGAGCTTCTCAGCGAAGTGCGTGAAGAGCGCCGTGGAGAGGCCAAGGTTGCCTTCGGCGTTCTCAAAATCGATGGGGTTCACTTTGTGGGGCATGGTGGAGGAGCCGACTTCTCCGGCGACCACGCGTTGCTTGAAGACGCCGCGGGAGATGTACAGCCAGCCGTCTCTTGAGAAATCGAGGAGGATGGTATTGATGCGGCACAGAAGATGTGAAAGCTCGGCGATATCGTCGTGGGGGTTGATCTGCGTGGTGGCGCTGAGCGGAATGAGTCCCAGCGACCGGATGAAGCGCGTGCCAAAGCGGGGCCAATCGACATCGGGGTACGCCGCCGCATGGGCGGAGAAGGTGCCGACTGCGCCGCCGAGCTTGCCCTGCATGCGAAATTTCTTGAGCTGATCGAGCTGGCGCTCGAGCCGGTCTGCAAAG
>JBBTVH010000090.1:0-27352 GCA_038063355.1 Patescibacteria group bacterium
GCAAGATCAATCGCTCGCTTGATTGCAGCAATCTCCGATTCTGGCGGCCGATTTTTTGAATGGGTGGAGATATCCCGTAATTCCGAATTCCGAATTCCGAATTCCGAATTTATTTCCGCATCTTCACAATGTGCTACCAATGGGATACCCAACTCTCCACACACCTTAAATGCTTCTTGAATGGTCTCTTGATCGGCACCTTGGTTACCTGTGGAGTGGTCAAAATATACTTTCAAGCCGCAGCATCGTTTTTTTAAATGCCGCAATGCGGGAGATGAACTGCGCCAAATATCTCTTAGTGCAAGAAGATGATGTTTCTCTGTTGCTCCCATAAAGAATCGGATGTCGCAATTCCGAATTCGGAATTCCGAATTCCGAATTCTCTCCGCTTTGCGTACTTTATCCGCCAGTGCCTCCACTGTAACCGTTGCAGGGATGGTATTTGGCATCTCACAAACCGTCGTGACGCCTCCTGCTGCAGCTGCAGCGGATTCTGATGCCATATCTGCCTTATGCGTGAGTCCCGGCTCGCGGAAGTGCACATGGCAGTCGATCAGGCCGGGGAAGATGATCGTATTGGGCATCAGGGGAAGAAGAGAAGTTTCATGGCTCCGACGAACATAATGCCATGTTGCAGATTCTCAAACATGGGAACACTGACATAGTGAAGAAGTTTTTTACCGATCCCGACGCTGAACATCATAAGCGGAAAAAGGAGGATGAGGGCGACGATAAGTTCATGGGACCAAACGATGTGCGGGGCATACGCAGCATTGCGCCCGAGATTCATCATTAGCGCCACCGCTGTCGATGTGCCGATGAATTCTTCTTTCCGAAGCCCCATGGAAAGCAATGCCGGAGCGCGGATGAGAGACCCATTTCCGACAATGCCTGCTATGACGCCATTAAAAGCACCTATCACCACGAGAGCCGGTCTTGAGGGCCGGAAGGCGAAGCGTTTCACATGCAAGAAGGGGAGATAAGGATGCAGGGCAAATAGCAGACATAACAAACCGATCACTATTTCGAGCAAGCGCGGGTACAACAGGAACAACAAGCCGCCGGCTATGAAACTCGTGGGAAGCCCGGGAAGCCCGTACCACAAAGTAATATCCCACCGTATCTCGCCACAGAAGAAAAAAATCTTGGCAACTTGTATGGCAAACATTAGCAGCGCCGTGATTGCCAGGTTCTGTTGGATGGGAAGAAAGAAACTTCCGAGAACAATCGTCACAATCCCGAGGCCGCCTCCGGCGATTGAGGAAAATACGCCACCCAGGAAGAGTATGGGGACGAAGAGAAGTAATGGAGGCATCATGCTTTTCCAAGAAGCATGGCAAGCAGCGCCATGCGGACGGGGACGCCGCTATGAACCTGGCGGAAGTACGCGGCGTTGGGAAGAGCGTCGACATCGGTGCTGATTTCGGAAAGGCGGGGAAGGGGATGCATCACCACCGTCTTTTTGCCTTTGAGATGCGCCGCTTTCAGTGTGTAGACGTTGCGGAGCCGCTCGTATTCGCTCTTGTCGGCAAAACGTTCCTGCTGGATGCGCGTCATGTAGAGCACGTCGCTGTCGAGTGCGGCTTCAAGGTCACTGGCTTCGGAGAACGTGATGTTTTTCTCTTTGCAGAAACTTGTTACTTTTTCCGGCATCGTGAGTTCTTTGGGTGAGACGAAGGTGAGTTCGATGTTGTCATACAGCCCAAGGAGGAAACTCAGCGAATGTACGGTGCGGCCGTACCGCAGGTCTCCGACCATCGCGACTTTGAGTCCGTCGATTTTTTTGCATTCTTTTTGGATGGTGAAGAGATCCAGTAGCGCCTGCGTGGGATGCTGCCCAGGGCCATCACCGGCGTTAATGAAGGGAACTGGAGAAACCGCTGCCGCGCGGTCGGCGCTCCCGACTTCCGGATGGCGCATGGCGATGATGTCGCAGTATTGGCCGGCAACAACAATCGTGTCCTCGATGGATTCTCCTTTATAGAGCGAGCTGAACTGGATGCCGTCTGCCGTGACCACCTCTCCTCCCAGCCGCTGCATCGCAGACTCAAAGCTGAGTCGCGTACGCGTGCTCGGCTCATAAAAAAGACTCGCGAGGATTTTCCCTTTCAGAAGATCGCTGCCGCCTTTTTTCACCACACCCTCCATTTCTTTCGCGACCGCCAAAATAGCATTCGCAGAGCTCCGATTGAGCTGTTTTGTGGATGTAAGGTGGGTGAAGGGGAGTGGCATCGGTCGATTGTTATATTGCTGTATTGCTGAACTGTTCGCAAGTGAAAGGCAAAAGGGGCAAATGCCCACAAGCAATATAGCAATTCAACAATTTAACAATACAATCCCACCGTGCCTACAAAACAGATCGCTTCGTCAACCCTGTGGCAATTAGCAAGCCAAATCGTGATGGCCGCGCTTTCGATCCTCACGGTGAAGTTCGTGGCGATCGGGCTCAGTAAAGAACTCGCGGGAAACTACAACTCCGCATACGGTTTCCTGCAGCTCTTTGGGATCCTCGCAGACTTTGGGCTCTACGCCGTGGGAGTACGCGAAATGGCACGGGCAAAGGACCGCGCGTCCGTGCTTGGAGCGCTGGTCGTGATCCGCTCCGTGATTTTGATCCTCTCGCTTGCACTCGCAATCGCTCTTATCTGGATCCTGCCGCAGTGGCGCGGAACGCCGCTGCCGCTTTCGGTGACGTTCGCTTCACTTGTGCCACTCTTCACTTTGCTCGCGGGAATCCTCAGGACTGTCTTTCAGGTGCATTACCGGATGCAGTTTGTGTTCGTCGCGGAAGTCACGCAGCGGGTGATCACCACGGGACTCATCGGACTTTTCATTGTTGCAGGTGCGCGCACATCGAGTAACACCGACATCCTCTACGCTTTTCTTTTGATAGGCGGCATCGGCGCCTTCGTACTTTTTTTAATTTCCTGGATCGCCGCTGCACGCTTTGAAACGATCCGGCTGCGATCCGACCGGGCGATGATCATTTCGATTCTGCGGCAGTCGATCCCATTTGGCGCTGCCTTCCTTTGCATGGCGCTCTACCGCCAGCTGGATGTGACGATGATCGCGCTGCTGCGACCAGATTTTGAAATCCAAAACGCCGAATATGGCTTCGTACTGCGGATGGTGGAGATGGGGTACATCATTCCGACGTTCCTGCTGAACTCCGTGCTGCCGACATTGAGTGAGCGTGACTCGCGAGGGGGGGACACGGCGGTGCTCCTTGGAAAAACTTTGATGATCCTGCTGCTTCTCGGAATCACTGCCGCACTTTTCTGTGTTTTCTGGTCGCGGCCGCTGGTGCAGCTGCTGACAACCGATGCGTACTTGAGCACGCCAATACGGAACGGATCGGACACGGCACTGATGCTCATGGGACTTCCGGTATTGTTGAACGGACTCGTGCAGTACGGTTTCTACGTTCTGCTTAATCGTGGCAAATCAAAACCGTTGATCTCGATCCTTGGTTGTGGCGCCGCCCTTTCGATCGCGCTCAACTACACATTGATCCCGCAATACGGTTACATCGGCGCGACGATTACAAGCAACATCGTGCATATCTTCCTTGCGATTGTCTTGATGACTGCCGCACTGAAGACGATGCGCATTTCTATGCCCCTCTCCGGGGTTGGAAAAATCGTTCTCTATGGAATCGCACTCGGCGCCGGGCTGTGGGGGTTTGCCCCGGTCCTTCATAATGAAATCGCCTCGGTGATTGGATTGACGGTAGCATCCGTGGGGATGGTTGCGCTCCTCTGGGCGCTCCAAATCCATATGTTATTTTGGCAAGGGAACAGCCTTAAATAAGGGATAGGAAAACTTTGGACTAACATCTATTGCATTCTCATTGCATTTGTAATACAATTGCAATGTTTTAGCATTTTTCATCTCATCGTATGGCAACTATTCAAGTTCGTGTACCGGATAAGAATAAGAAAAATGTAGAGAAGATTCTCGCGTCCCTTGGGCTCGATGTCACGACGGCGGTGCGCATGTTTCTTTGCCGCATTGAGATGGATCATGGTTTGCCGTTTTCTGTTACGCAGAAAAAGAATTTGACGGTGAATGGGTTCACTCCGGAGTTTGAGGCGGAGGTGTTGGAAGCGATGAAGGACACGGAAGACAGTATCAAATTTAATAATTCCGATGAGGCTGTAGCTTTTCTGAGAAAAATGGCAAAATAATGCTCATTGCCACAAGTAACGTTTTTTGCTACAATAGTACTGAACATAAAAACCATGTCCCGCCTGCGATCTCTCGCCATAGTGCTTGGATGTTTGATCCCCGTGATCACCTTTGCCGCGCCTCCGCCGGCGGTGATGGGTCTTTCGGGTACGCAGGAGGCGAATGGCGAAGTGCGCATTGAGTGGCAGCCATCCACGGATAGTTCTGTGGTTCGGTATCGCCTCTACTACAGCTCGGAATCCATTCTTGAAAGCGGCGGAGTCTATGACGACTTCGAGGAAACACAGGGGATGGAAAACGTCTACGTCTTTGTGGCGCCGCCTGTGCAGGGATCGCTCTACGTAACAGTGCTTGCGGTGAACAACCTGGGAGAAGAGAGTGAATCCTTTATAGAGGAAGTCCGTATTGATCTCGCGCAATCTTCTTCGCAGATGCCGAGGCTGGAATCATCTTCAAGCTCCACCGCACCCGCGGCCGCCGTACAGTTCTCGAGCGCGGTTTCTGTGCTCATGGTGCCCTCTTCTTCGAGTTCTTCTGCGAGCGCTCAGTCCATTCCCATGTATACCGAACCCATGGATGACGGCCGCGTGCATCTGCTTCTTGCCGAAGCTCTCTCCCCGATCCAGGTAAAGCTCACGTTCTCCAATGCTGTTATGGTGAATCCCAAGGCCGCGCCGCAGGCCTTTATGATCGTCGGCCCGGGCGGAGCTCCTCTTCCAATTACGCAACTTCTCGTGAGCGATACCATCGTTGTAGCCGACACGCAGACCCAACAGAAAGGCGTTGTCTATAACGTGAAACTCAGTGAGCCTCTGCAGGGCGCGACGGGCGAACCGCTCGATGCTACAGACCGCTCTGCGTTCTTCACGGGACATGAGCTCGGCTCCGACCAGGCGGCTCCCGCCCAGCCACAAGCCCCCGTTGCCACAGACCCGACGAAGCCGGCGGACGTAACGGGCTTCAGCCTGCGCGCCACCCCAGAATCCGGTGGAACATATATGGTTGTGGCGCAGTGGCAGCCCGATATCACCCGCGGAGACATCGCGCACTACATCGTCCGCCAGAGCCTGGATGGCGGCCGCATGTTCGGCGAACCGCAGATGGTGCCTATGGACATCGCCGGAGTGGAATTCGCAGGCGTACAGCCCGGAATGTTTGGCATCTCACTCCAAGTGATGAACGTCTACGGAGCGACCTCAGCCGGAGTCTTTGACTCTGTTGCGCTTCCCGGAAATGGCGTCGTGCCTACCATGCCTCTTGTTCAGGGTTCCTTGGCAGCCCCGACGTGGCCACCCGTCGGAAGCGTCATCCCGAATGAGGCAGTCCTCGCGCAGCAGCGTGCGCTCCAGGAGATTCGCTCGCGTAATCTCTCGAATTCCGGATTCGGCCTCTTTGCGGTCGGCTCCTCATGCATCGGGGCGTATGCCGGGTGGAGGAAAGGGAAAAAGAGAGAGAAAAAGGATTGAAGGGGAATAAGGGATAATCCCTTACATCCCTTATTCCCCTTATTTCCCTTCGGGCGGTTGTACGTTTGTACACCTGTTTTTTGGCTTGAAGATGTGTAGTTTGAAACAATGGGTTCACGTCTTTCCTTTGGCTTCCTCGGTTTCCTTGGTCTCCTGATCCTTACGTACCAGGAGATCCGCACGTGGCCGGATGGTAGTCTGCATACCTACGTTCTCGATGTTGGCCAGGGCGATTCCATCTTTTTGATCTCCCCGTCTGGGAAACAGATCCTGATGGATGGAGGACCGGACTTTTCCGCTCTCCAAGGGATTGCCGAACACATGTCCTTTTTCGATCGGACCATCGACCTTCTTGTTCTCTCGCATTCGGATCTTGACCATATCGCAGCATTCCCGGAGATCATGGAACGCTACCGTATCGGTGCAATCCTGCTATCCGGAATCGATACGCAGCAACCACAGTACCAAAAGCTACTAACGCTGATCGCCGAGAAGAATGTCCCCGTGCTCATCGCGGATTCCGGCAAAGACATTGTGTTTGATGACGGGCTTACGCTCGATGTGATCTGGCCATCGGGAGTACTCCCCAAGAAAACCAATGACGCTTCGATAGTGATCCGCGTTCTGTATAAAGAAGCATCAATGCTGCTTGCGGGCGATATTGAGGAAAAAGCAGAGGCGGGGATTTTGAAAACCGGTGCCGACATACGATCAAGCATCTTGAAGGTGGCGCACCACGGCAGTAAAACTTCGACATCGACCGGATTTTTGCTGGCGGTGGATCCTGATCTCGCTGTTATTTCCGCAGGTAAGGAGAACCAATTCGGACATCCACACTGGGGAGTACTGAACCGCCTTCGGGACGCTGGAATTGCTATCCGCAGAACGGACCAGGAAGGCGAAATTTCGTTGATTCTTGAGTAGCGGAGAGTCGCGACTCTCCGCTACCGTATAGGGGATTCATGCAGGTTTTACTGCTTCTCGCCGGCCGCTCTCGCCGCTTCTGGCCGCTTTCCGAAAAGACGCTGTTCCCGATCTGCGGGAAGACGCTTCTTGAGCATCAGATTGATCGATTGCATGATGCGGGACTCAAGAAAATCACACTCGTCGGCGGCGCGCATAATCTCAAAGATGCAAAAAAACTCACCGGGCTTCCCGCAATTGAACAGAAAGATCTCGACCTCGGCATGCGCGGTGCGCTTCTTTCCGCGCTCCCAAAGATCAAGAATGAACCGGTGCTTATTGTCAGCGGGAACGACATCGTCGAAGCTGATGCGTATCGATCTGTCGTCACAAGGGCTGCTCAGGGCGACGGCGCCATCCTCGCAAAGAAGATGAGCGCGTATTTCCCCGGCGGCTACCTCACGATGAAAGGAACTTCCGTCGCGGGAATTGTGGAAAAGCCCAAGCCCGGAAAAGAGCCGAGTAAGTTTGTGACGATTGTGGCGCATGCACATAACGACCCCACTGTTCTGTTGGACGCTCTGCGTGATGTGGATGAGAGCCGCGATGACGGGTACGAGCAGGCGCTCCAGAAACTCTTCCATTCGCATCGTTATCTCGCGGCCTCCTATGAAGGCGACTGGCAGGCGGTGAAGTACCCGTGGCATATGATTCCGCTTCTGGAATTGCTCTTAAAAGACGTCAAAAAGCCCCTGAAAGGCAAAAATGTAACAGTTCACAAAACCGCAGTTGTTGAGGGCCCCGTGGTCCTTGGTGAGGGGGTCCGCGTTCTTGCGCACGCCACTATCGTCGGCCCTTGCGTCATCGGCGCACGGACGATCATCGGTAATAACGCGCTCGTGCGTGGAAGCAGTGTCGGCCGCGACTGCGTAGTGGGGTACAACACGGAAGTGAAGTCTTCGGTTCTTGCAGACCACGTCTGGACGCATATGACCTACCTCGGGGAAAGTGTGATCGGCAGGAATGTCTCCTTTGGAGGCGGATGCATGACGGGGAACCTGCGGCTAGACGAAGGCACCATCCTCTCTACGGTCGGCGAAGAGCGCATCGACACGGGCCTCACCAAGTTCGGCGCAGCCATCGGCGGCGGTTGCCGGCTGGGGATCCATGTGAGCCTTCACCCGGGAACTAAAATCGGCGCGGGAACATTTATTAATTCTGCGGCAGTCGTTGGGGGGGATATTCCAGAAGGGAAATATGTGTCGATGAAGAACGGCGAGATGGACGTGCGCGAAAACCGCACGTCGGCGATGGATCCGGAAGATCGGGGGAAATATAGGAAACGATTGGCATGAAATTGGCATCAGAATGCGAAAAGAGTTATCCACAACCACTGTGGATATGTCGGGAACCCCACTCTCCACTGGAGAGGCGGGATATCCACAGAGAATACTATATTTTGCTTGATGCAAGCCAAAAACAGGAACCCCATGGAGGGGAGTGTCACGGACGTATGGATATCCACGAGTTTTCCACATTCATTACACACCCCCATATTCCTAGTCCATCGCGTCCATAAGCCATTTTTATAAATATGACGTCCAACACCTTAAAAGATTATAAGAGATTTCCACAGGATCAGGCTTTAATTGTGTACTCTTCGGAAGGGGTTACGATTATGACTAATGTATTGAATATCTTATTTCTATTATTATAGAACCATGAAACTTCTGTGCAAAACTACCGATCTCCAACAGGCGCTCCATCTGGTGAGTAGGGCAATTAGTAATCAACAAGCACTTCCGATTTTGGGAAATATTCTACTTCATGCGGAAGGAAAACGGTGTACTGCGAGTGCGACAGATTTGGAGTTAAGTATCGTGACAAGTTTTCCTGCGGAAATTGAAAATGAAGGAGCGATCACCATTCCTGCAAAAGCATTTTTAAACTTTGCACAATACAACACCGATCATGAAGTTCTTTTGGAGACGAGTGAGGGAACGCAATTGAAGTGCACGTCGAAAAAAGCGAAGACCCTTATTTCTGGGGAGGCGGCTTCGGAATACCCCACCATCACTCCCATTGAAAAAGAGACAACATTCCTGATTGCCGCTGGACCACTACTAGAAGCCCTGCATACCGTCACTTTTGCTGCCGCGAAGACCACATTACGCCCGGTGCTTTCTGGCGTTTATGTGCGTTCAGAGAAGGGAAAGCTCGTGTTTGTCGCAACCGACAGCTACCGCCTTTCGGAATACACCATCACAGGAGCGAAGGCGGCGGATATCTCCTGCATTATCCCAACGAAGGTATTTGATGAGTTGCAGTCGGTGCTTGGAGCACAGAAGGATGATGGAGGGCAGAAGGGGGAGAAAGGGCAGGAGGGTGAAGATGGGGAGAAGAAAAAAATAAAGTCGGAGTCCAGTGTTGATGTCACCCTGAGCTCGCAACAGATCGAATTGCAGGCCGGATCCACGCAGCTACTCTCCCGTCTTATCGACGGAAAGTTTCCGGATTACCAGCAGATCATTCCAAAATCGCCGAAGACCACCGTCAAAATTTCTGTGAAGGAATTACTCCCCGCCGTGCGACGCATGCATTACTTCGCGAAGGAGATCAACAACAACCTCACGTTCCACATCGGCAAGAGCGACATGCGCATCATCACACCGAGTACCCAGGCCGGACGGGACGAGGCAGTGCTCCCCATCGAAATGACCGGATCGGAAAACAAGATCGCCCTGAGTTCATCCTATCTTCTGGACTTCCTCAGCCGCGTGCCGGGGAAGGAAATTGAGATGCAAATCACCGACAGCCAGCATCCGGCGCTCTTCCGGGTCGCGGGGATGGATGCCTTGTTGCATTTAATCATGCCGCTTCGTCTCCAGGAAGAGTAGGGGCATTGCGCGCATGCCCCTACGGTAATGCGTTAATAGATGTTCTTGCGCCTACAGGAGGAATAGGGATACAATAGATACAGATTTTGGCTACGGGGAGGGTACAACGGCGTCGTCCCCCTAGCGGATTTTTTTGAAACATCGCGCTTGGCGCCTGTTCCGATTTTTTGGAAAGGGGCGCCTCCGTATGGATGTTTCGTTCCATCACCATTTATTTTTTCATTCCGTGGATCCCCTCATTTTTCTTGGGTTAAAGACGCATCGCGACCTCGCCGATGCCCTTGCGGCAAAGCACACTCTGACCCTTAGCGGCGCCTCCAACGAAACAGCAAAGGCGCTCCTTCTTGGTACCATCCTGCGCCACCGCCCGCGGCCGGCGTTTCTGGTCACCGATGACGAGAACCATGCGGAGGCATTGCAGCACTGGTTGCAATTCTTTGATGTTTCTTCGCGCCAGCTCTATCACACAGAAAACGAGGACGGCGAAATCGTCCCGGATGCTCTGCGGAACTATCTCCTTTCCATGGAAGGAAAAGACATCCCCTGCACGATTGTTGCCCGCGAGGTCTGGGAGCGGGATTTCCCTGTTTTCTCGGATTTTGCCGACGGCATTCTGGCTCTCAGGAAGGGCAAGGAGATCGCGTTCACGCAAGTCATCGAATCCCTCATCGCGATGGGCTACATGCACGGCGACGATCGCTTCCTCCTTCCGGGGCAGTACCGGAGAGTGGGGGACACATTTGATGTCTGGCCGATCCAAGAAAAGTATCCGCACCGTATCGCTCTGGAATTCGACCGCGTGGAATCCATCGCAGAAACTAATCCCGAAGATCCGGGAAAAGTTATCGCCGCCAAAGACAGTGTAGATATTTGCCCGATTGTCTACGAGCGCATGCTGCCGCTTTCGGAGCAACTTCCGGAGTCCCACCTGCTTGTGATCGATGATCAGGATGATATCACCGTGCCCGAAGACGCAGACATTCTGCGCTTCACAGCATTCCCGGAAGGAGCGACGACACACGTTCACCTTCGCTATCTCTCCGTGCTCAAGTTCTATACGCTTACGGATTTCCTGAACGATGTGCGCGATAAGTTGCAGCAGGACTGGACCTTGTTTGTGGTCACCAAGCGTATCGACGAGCTCAAGGGCATCTGCACTGAGGAGCATGTTCCTTTCACGCACGGGCTCGAGCGCCGCCCAGGAGCCATCACCCTCGTTCCTGCGGGGAGAGATGACCTTCTCCCGCACTCACTACAAAACCCCGATCTCCGTATCGCGCTGCTCACCGACCGTGAGATCTTCTCCTTGCGTAAAGCGGGCCGTGAACGATCGGTCCAGAAACTCGCACTCGATTTCATCACTTCCCTCGTTCCGGGCGACTACGTCGTGCACATGGAGCACGGCATCGGGCATTTCGAGGGAATGACGCAGAAGGAGGTGGATGGAACCGATCGTGAATATCTTGAGCTGACGTATGCCGAGGGTGATAAGCTCTTCGTCCCCGTCGACCAGGCCGATAAGCTGAGCAAATACGTCTACGAAGAGGGGAACGAACCGGTCCTCACTCGTCTTGGGACGAATGATTGGAAGAAAGTGCAGAGCAAACTTAAAGAAGAGACGGCAAAGATCGCAGGAGAACTTCTGAAGATCTATGCACTTCGTGCCAAGGCCCGCGGACACGCTTTTGGCGGCGACGGCGCGATGATGAAAAAGTTCGAGGAGGAATTTCCGTACCAGGAAACTCCGGGGCAGACGAAGGCGATCGAGGACATCAAGAAAGACATGGAAGATGTGCACCCGATGGACCGTCTCGTCTGTGGAGATGTGGGATTCGGAAAGACCGAAGTGGCGATGCGCGCGGCGTTTAAGGCCGTGCAAGGAGGCAAGCAGGTCGCTGTCCTCGCGCCAATCACCATCCTTGCGCAGCAGCACTACGAAAGCTTCCGCAAGCGCATGGAAGGCTTCGGCGTCAGAATCGATATGCTCTCTAGGTTCCGGACGGCTGCGGAACAGAAGGTAACACTGGAAAAGGCCCGCAAAGGCGATATCGACATCGTTATCGGCACCCACCGGCTTTTGCAGGATGATGTGAAATTTCTCAATCTCGGTCTTCTGGTGATTGATGAAGAGCAGCGTTTCGGCGTGAAGCAGAAAGAGAAATTCAAAGAGATGCGTGCATCAATCGACATTCTCACACTCACGGCGACGCCGATCCCGCGCACGCTGAATCTCGGTCTCCACAAGCTCCGCGACATCACGACGATCACGACGCCGCCTCCGGGGCGATTACCGATCATCACCGAGGTCCGCAAATACAGCGACATTCTTATCCGCGAAGCGATCACCGCGGAAACGAAGCGGGGTGGACAGATCTACGTCCTGCATAATCGCGTGGAGACCATCGACGCCTTTTGCGACAAGCTCAGGCTTCTGTGCCCCAAGGCAAAGTTTGTAGTCGGCCACGGGCAACTGAAGCCGGAGGTGCTCGAAGAACGCATCCTCGCCTTCAAGAATGCGGAATTTGATGTGCTCGTAAGCTCGACCATCATCGAAAACGGAATTGACCTGCCACGCGCCAACACGCTCATCGTGAACGAAGCCGAACATTTCGGTCTTGCACAGCTCTATCAGCTCCGCGGCCGCGTCGGCCGGTCGAAATTACAGGCCTATGCGTATTTCTTGTACCACGGCCAGAAACTGCATGAGGATGCCAAAAAACGCCTGCGCGCGATTGTGGAAGCCTGTGAACTTGGAAGTGGATTCCAGGTGGCCATGCGTGATTTGGAAATCCGCGGCGCCGGAGAAATTCTCGGAGCGGAACAATCAGGAACGATGCAGACCGTCGGTGTCTCGCACTATCTCCGGATGCTCAAAAGCGCGGTCGAAGAGCTGCAGTCTGGTGGCACGCCCGAAGCGGAGGACGAAGTGGCAGTCGAAATTCTTCTCCCGGTCCCGGCATTACTTCCGTCGTTCTATATTCCCGACGAAGGGGAGCGTATTTCCGTGTACCAAAAACTTGCGGGCAGCGAGGACGAAGCGATCCTCAAAGAATTCGAACAGGATCTTCTGGAAGAGTACGGACATCCACCGAAGCAGGCGGAGAATCTCTTCCGTATTCTCCGCCTCAAGCTCGCGTGCCGCCGCAGCGGAGTGCAGCGCGTGAAAATGGAAACAGGGACGAAGAATCAGGAAGAAGTCGTCGTCACGCTCAACAAGCGCGTCACTGCAAAAGAAATCATGCAGCTCGTGGCAAAGTATCCCCAGTGGCGGATTACGGGTGCACAACTCCGTATTCATTTTGATGCGCTGAAAAAAGAGGAGGGGAGTGAAGATGTGCGGTGGCTGAAGGGGCTGACGGGGCAGGTGGCGTTACTGCAGAAGGAAGGGAAAAAAGGGAAATAGGGCAGGAGGGGAAGAAAGGTTATGTGCTGTAGGTCGTGCACTGCCCCGCAGCGATGTCGGATTGGAGGAGATCGAGATATTGCAAGAGACGCTTACGGAACGAAGGGTTTTTGATACTGATGTTTTTACCGATGATGTCACTCTTGCCTCTATAGAACAGGAAGAACCCCGTTCCCGTCTCGACATCAACAAGGAAGACGATGCGCCGCGCTCCTTCGACGGTAGTCACATACAGTTTTACAAGTCGCGATCCTTTCGGGAGAGCCTCTCCTTTAATAGGTACCGCTATTCCCTCGGCATAGGAAGTAAGCAATATTTCCAAGTCCCTGGGTCGGATCTCTCCGCGCCTAAACTCTTTTCTCCTGATGCTGTGCGCGATCACAACGATCATGCAGGCAGCCTATCACGCCACTGACGGACAACGGAGTCCATTTTAGACTGCGTCCCCTCGTCAACCAGTATCGTTTCTGCCGTCACATCGTGCCCCGTACGCGTGCCGATACTGAGGCGACCCTCGGCATAGTCGGTGAGAAGCACCCGGACAACGACGGCCAGCGGCATGCGCTCGGTCTTTGCGCGCTTGGCGGCCCGGTCCCGCGTGACTTTGTCGATGGCAATAGAAGTGTGCATAGGTATAGTGGAAAACTATAGGTATTATATAGAAATATACTATTCCATGCAAACTGTTTTACAAGAAGAAGTCCCTCTAGGAAAGCACCGTAAGAATGAAGAATACGAAACATCATTTCCTGGCTTGGCCGTTTCCTCATCTCCAAGCCACGATTTGGCATAGCCCAAAACCCTGTTTTCCTGTACAATAATGAGATTTCATAAACACCTATGACGACTACATCTTCACAGGCCACGGTCACCGTCCCGAATGTCGGGCCGGTCGCCTATGACCAGATTATGAGCGGGATTGATCCGGAGTTGTGCAGTGATCAGATTCCGCATCTCGCGGAGAAATACAAAGATGAAAGCAAAGAGGATCGTGTGAAGCGGGTAGAGCGCTATAACGAGTCTTTTGCGAAATTCGATGCCATGGCAGCGGATTATCTGAAAAGCCTTCATGCGCAGAAGAATGTGCAGCGTAAACAGGCGATGGCTTCCGCTGAAACAGAAGCGCGTGCCGAGGAGCTTGCTCAGATGCAGCAGATTGAATCCCAATTCTCGTAAAGCTATGCACGCCAAACACATATATTTCCGATGGAACCATGAGGCGCGACTCTGCAATTTTGCAGGACCGGACACTCCGAAACCAGTGGACGCACCCCCAGCACCCGAAGCAAAAAACGACGCTCAGATCACTATTGCTCCGGCAGCGGCAGAGACGCCAAGAGATACACAGGCTGCAGCAGCCGGGGCAGCGCAAGAGCGAGGCGGAATGCAGCCAGCCGATCGGCGGCGGATCGAAGAAGCTGCCGCGAAAAATAAGGCAGCACGGGAAGCGGCGGCTGTACCAACCTCAAGTCCAGCATCGGCACCCGCGTCCGCACCGTCTGAACCGGTAGCTCCTCCTGCCGCTCCTACTTCCGCAACCACTCCAGAAGCATCTGCAACTCCAGGCTCAAGTCCCACAACGACTCCGGAGAGCAATGGAACTCCAGGCTTGGTTGAGCGCCCAGCAACCAAAGAAGAGATGGATGCGAGCGTGGCGGCAGAGGTGGCTAAAATGAGTCCCATCAAACAGCAGGCGTTTGAGAAATTCATGAAACTCCCAACAAGCCCCAGCGCAGCACTTACAATTGCTTTCTTTGTAGGCAAAATGCCTGAGGGGGCTTTACAGGCTTCAGCCAATGGCACACAACTTTCCCCTCAGGACTTAA
This sequence comes from Patescibacteria group bacterium, assembly GCA_038063355.1. Classification (GTDB taxonomy): domain Bacteria; phylum Patescibacteriota; class Gracilibacteria; order Peribacterales; family Peribacteraceae; genus 2-12-FULL-55-11. The sequence continues at coordinate 14,684 of JBBTVH010000090.1, forward strand.
CCCAAGTCGCAGATGTTGTGACCTCTCTTACAGGACCAGAGTTTAACTTTTTAAAGACTCTCCCGCTTTTGCCTCTGGATTATGGAACTCCCGAGAATCCAATAGACCTACAGAAAGCGCAAACCCCCGAAGGTTATGCCAGTCTGTTACGGGAAGCAGCACAAACAGCCGTACCGGAATCCGGTGACCCGAATGCCGATCGCGTGAATAACGCAATTACAGATCTGAAGGGCTCTCTGAATGGCAAGGACATGGGCAAATTCCTCTCGGCCCTTGCGGAACTCTTCGCCTCCATCAAAGCAATCTTCAAGCCGGAGGCAGCGAAGGATCAGGAAAGTAACAGTCCTCAGGGACCGGGGAAGCCGCCGGAGACGGGAGGAAATGCCCCTCCAAACTCCCCGGACGGATCGCCGGATGCACCGGGATCTCCGCCTGAAGCCGGCGGCGAGAAGCAGTCCGAGAAGCGCGATCGCATTCGCAATGAGGTGCAGGAATCCGGTTCCATCAATCAGTTTAAAAAGGATAAGGAGGCGAGTCGCGATGCAAAAATGGGCGAGTACGACAGCAAGATTGATGCAGAGCAGGCAGAGAACCAGGCTCTCGACGATACAAATGACGGACTCAAGAAGCAGGTTACGGATGCAGAACAGAAACTTTCCAATCCTAAAACTAAGCCCGAAGAGAAGGCGGATTTGGAAAAGCAAATTCGTGATCTCAATGTGACGATTAAAGCCAACGATGAGCACACGGAAAACAATCGCAAAGACATCAAGGAAATGACAGATAAGCGGAACAAGCTTTATACCGATACGGAGAATGACATCAAGGAAGTGGATTCGATGATCAAGGAAGCGAAGGACAAAGTACAGATCCTTACAAAAGCACTAGAAGACCTTTCCAAGAATCCTGCAGCAAAGGAATTGGGTGCGGACACACTCCTCTCCGGAGTTACGATTACCGTGGACGAAAACAAAATGGATGTGGTCATTACTCTCAATGAAGACGCCAAGAAAACTCTGGATGCGCTGAGCGCAAAGGGATTTGACGTGAAGCCGATTATGGATCTTGTAAATGGGAAGCCAATGGATGCGCCGGGTGCATCACCAGCAGCTCCCGCAGCCAAGCCAGCAGCTGCAGGAGAAAAAACAGTGGAACAAACAGAGCAGCAGCAGGATCAAATACGCGCGACCAAGGGGTTGATGCGCGTCGCTGGGAAATTTGGGATCAACCAAACCGCAGTCAACAGTCTTGGCGAAAAAGGCGATACCAAAGCGATTGCCAGCATGATCATCGACGCTCTCAAGACACAGGAGCATCCCGTTTACATCGACACAGACGGATCTTTGTATGCCAATGAATCCGCGCTTGGAATGGACTGGGTGAATCCCGACACACAGATCGTTAACAGTAACTTTTCCAATTTCCTCATGACCAATCCCGAGGCCGCAATGAGGGCACTTGGGGAATACGGTAATAAGGCAAAAGCGCTTAATCCAGATACGCGCGGTTTCCTCTACGAACTGGCAACAGCGTACGAGCAGGGAGCAAGAACGGCATAAAGCGGAGGAGAGAGTATAAAAATCACGGTATGATGCAGCCATGCCGAGGTGGCGAAATGGCAGACGCACCAGCCTTAGGAGCTGGCGGGAGCAATCCCATGAGAGTTCAAGTCTCTCCCTCGGCACCACCCGGCTTCGCCTCTGAGGAGGCTTCGCCGCGGTTTCCTCCATCATTATCTCCGACGGGTGCCACGGCGTAGCTCGCAAGCGGAGCCGGGCATTCTTTATCGAACCCAAAATGGATATAATGGCGTGCTATGCATTATGTTTATGTTCTTGAGTCGGCAGATGCATCGCATTGGTATGTGGGTGTTACAGACAATGTGGAACGACGCCTTGCCGAGCACAATAACGGACATAGCCATCATACAAGCAAGTATGGGCTATGGAACTTGAAGTTATACATAGCTTTCCCTGACAGGGTCCGTGCAGAGCAATTTGAAAAATATTTGAAATCACATTCAGGACGAGCATTCACAAAAAAGCATTTCTAGTCAGACGCTATTTGATCTCCTCCCCCGTATTCATATCCTTCCGGATCTCCTCAGCGGTTCTCGCTGCCTGGTCGATTTTGCGTTTCACAGTGCGGTCGGCTTCCGCCTTTTTTTGATGCAGGATGGTTTCGGCCTGTGTTTTATCCTGGCGTTCCCCCGCGCAGATGGCGTCGCGCTCACGCTTGGCGCGCTGTGTAATGGCAGAGAGGTCCTTTTGCAGATCCACTTCCACCTGTGTGCTCTTACGCATACAGTCCGCTTCAATCTTTTCTTTGCGCTGGCGCTCTTCCCCTGAAAGCCGCATTTCTTCCGCCCGCTGCATCGGCGGGGGGAGGGAACGAATCTGCATGCGAACCTGGGTGAGCCCCTGCTCCATCATCTGGATGGCCGTGCGCTCCTCGGCGGAGATCTTCGTACGATGCTTGCGCGCCTCTTCATTCGCCTGTTCTTTCTCCAGCCTTTCGCGGGCATCGATTTCCCCGCGGCGCTTGCGCGAGCTTTCTGCGATTTTCCGGAGTTCGCGGTGCTCCAAAAGCTCCGCCTGCTGCTTATTGCGGAATGCTTCGGCCTCGGCGGCACTACGCATTTCCCGTTCTGTATCCTCTGATTTTTTCTTGCGTGCTTCCACGCGCAGTTTGAGCACGGAAGCCCTGCGCATGTCTTTCAGATATTCCTGATGCTGTGCACGCTCTTTTTTCTCCTCTTCCTTCCGTTCAAGCATGTGGGCTTCTTCTGCATGCTTTTTACGCTGATGTTCCTGCACCTCTTTCTTGCGCTGGTCCTCATTTTTCTTGAAATCCCGCAGGCGGTTTTCATGCTCCTCGGCAAACTTTTCCTCCTGCGCTACGCCACCGCGCACGGTCTCCTCCGTTTTCTTTATGGCTTCTTCCTGGCGTTTTGATTTCTCTTCCCTGCGTTTTTCGATCGACCTGCGCTCCTTAGTTTTCTTTTCCAGAAATTCATTCACGTCGTCCTGGGCCTTTTTTGGATCGGGCTGGATGGGCACGGGGATAGAATAGGGAATTGGGAGGAGACGCACCAACGGTGCGTCTCTACGGTGGATGCTTGCCTGTCTATTAGGATTTATCCTCTTCAACGATCTTAATTCCCAATTCCGCAATCTGTTCCTCCGGCATAGGGCTCGGCGATCCCAGCATCAAATCTTTTGCCTTTTGGTCCTTTGGATAGGCGATGACTTCGCGGATGTTGGGCTCATTACAGAACAGCATCACGATGCGGTCTACGCCCCAAGCGATGCCGCCATGGGGAGGGGCGCCGTACTGGAATGCGCGGAGCAGATGGCCGAAGCGCCGCTCGGCATCCCGTTTGCTGATTTTCAGGATCTCGAAAATTTTCGACTGGAGATCGGACTCGTGGATACGGATGGAACCGCCACCGATTTCGGAACCATTGAGCACGATGTCGTAGGCGGCCGCGCGGCATTTCAGGGGATCCGTATCGAGCAATGCGCGGTCTTCGTTCTTTGGGCGCGTGAACGGATGATGGACGGCAGCAACCGCACACGTGTCTTTGTCCTTTTCAAACATCGGGAAGTCGTTCACCCAGCAGTAGGCAAAGACCTTGGGGTCTGCGAGGTTCATCCGTTTTGCCAATTCCGTGCGTACGGCGCCGAGGCTGGTACAGGCGGTATCAAACTGATCTGCGGTGAAAAAGAGGATATCGCCGTTCGCCCCTTTTGCTGCTGTTGCAACCTGCTTCGTTAGGTCATTGCCCAGCTTCTCGACGGGCACCCCTTCATAGCCGCCGTCATTTACTTTAATCCACGCGAGTCCTTTTGCGCCGTAGATTTTTGCGGTTTCGGTGAGCTCGTCGATCTCTTTGCGCGAGAACTTCGCGCCGCCGGGAACGCGGAGGCACTTCACCACTCCACCGGAGTCGACGGTCTTGGCGAAGATCCCGAAGCCCGCGCCTTTGCACAGCTCTGAAACATCGGTGAAGGCGAGATCGAACCGGAGATCGGGCTTATCGGATCCATACGCGTTCATCGCATCGTGGTAGGTAAAGCGAGGGAAGGGCGTGCGGAGGATCTTCACGTCCGGGCGGATTTCTTTCGTAAGCTCGATCAAAGATTCTTCCGTGAGCTTCATCACATCTTCCGGTTCCACAAAGGACATCTCCACGTCCACCTGTGTGAATTCCGGCTGACGGTCGCCGCGCTGGTCTTCATCGCGGAAACATCGGGCGATCTGCATATAGCGGTCCAGACCCGCGACCATCGTCAATTGCTTCAATTGCTGTGGGGACTGCGGAAGCACGTAGAATTCGCCATGGTAGAGACGAGAGGGGACAAGGTACTCACGCGATCCTTCCGGCGTGCCTTTGATCAAAATCGGAGTTTCCACTTCAAGGAAATCGCGGTCGTAGAAGAACTTCCGGATCGATTGCACGATCTTGTGGCGTGTGATGATGTTCTTGCGCATGCGGTCTTTGCGCAGATCGAGATAGCGGTATTCCAGGCGCAGCTCTTCCGAAACATCTTTATCCTGATCAATTTCAAACGGCGGAGTCTTGGCTTCGTTGAGGACGGTAATGTCACTCACGCGGATTTCAATCGCGCCGGTTGGGTTATCCTCGCGCGCGGCTCCTTCGAGGCGTTTCGTCACGGTTCCTATGATCTGGATGACCCATTCCGGACGGATATGTTCGGCTTTCGTAAAAAGCGCCTTGTCCTTCGGATCAAACACCACCTGTGTAAAGCCGTAGCGGTCTCTTAGATCGACAAAGATCAATCCGCCGTGGTCACGACGGCGGTGTACCCAGCCCGCGAGGGTGACGGACGATTTTGCATCGTTTTCGCGAAGCTGGCCACAAGTATGAGTACGCATCATGGTCGTTGTTATATTGTTGTATTGCTCTATTGCTCGCAAGCGATTGTGAGGCTTGTTCTCAGCAATTCAACAATCCAGCAATTCAACAATTTTCTCGTTAGCGGAATAACTTTCCCAGCTCTTCTTTAAATTCCTCCACATCTTTGAATTCGCGATGAACCGATGCAAAGCGGATATAGGCGACTTTATCGATTTTATGGAGCGCCTTCATCACGTCATTTCCGATCGTTGCGCTTCCTACCTCGCCTTTATTTCCGCCCCATTTCTCCTCGAGCTTATCGAGCAGACTGTCGATATTTTCCTGGGTGACCGGCCGCTTGGTGCACGCAATCCAGATGCCGCGTTCGATCTTGCTCCGGCTATAAGGCTCGCGCGTCCCATCCCGTTTCACGACAATCAGGTTATTCAGCTCTTGGCGCTCGAACGTCGTGAACCGATGATTGCATTTCGGGCACTCGCGGCGTCTGCGGATCGCGCGGCCATCTTCGGCGATTCTTGAATCCACGACGGCAGTATCTTCGTGCTTGCAGCGGGGACAATCCATACTTCATGAAAGGAAATGCGGATGCAGGGATTACTGTAGATGCAAACAATACAATGGGCACAAAAAAAGCCGGACGTTTCCATCCGGCTTCCATAATCCAAGCATACTAGCTACCGATATCCAACTTACCAAGCTCGGCCTTGAGCTCTTCTTCCATTGCCTTCATGTCGAGGTGAGCGGGCATAGTAGCTTCCGTACCCTCAATAACAGGCATTTCTTTAAAACCTTCGTTACCTGGCATGGGAATTTGGGGAAAGAATACGATGTCAATCGTACCATACAATCTTTTCAATGCAAGAATTACGAGCGGAGAATGGTCTCCGAAGTTCCTGTGCAATCTACAATCCGCGAGGTCTTGCGCAAAGGAAGGGCTCCGAAATCCAGAATCAGGTCCGGTTTCAGAGGCGCATCTTTGTATTGTTCCATGATCTCTTTGATGGAGTATGGACTCGGCTTTCCATGAAGATTGGCGGAAGTGGTGCTGATGGGGCGACCGAAGCGGGTGACAAGTTCAGAGGCGAGGGGGTGGGAGGAGACACGAACGCCGAGGGTGGGGGATGGTGAGTGGTGAGTGGTGGGATCGTGAGATCGTGAATCGGGTGTGGGGTAGAGAACGTGGGGAGGATTTTTACTCATCAGGAGGACGATCATAAGCCTTCCAGGGAGAAATTCCTGCGCCAATTTCTCTGCGCGGTCGTTCCATTCCACATATTTTTTAGCCTCTTCGATGGAAGGGAACAGCGCACTCACGGGTTGCTCGAAAGAGCGCTGCTTAATCGTGAATAATCGCTCGACTGCTTTGGGATTGCTGAGATCACATGCAAAGCCGTAGCAGGTTTCGGTGGCGTGCATGACAGTTTTCCCGTCGACAAGTGCTGCGAGAGCGGTTTCAATCCCTTCGGGGGTGGCAGGAAGAATGCGCATGGGGTCTACGGGACATTGTGCTTATTGCGCGAGCGTTCCACCTCTTTTATATGGAGAACCCGCTCGTATTTCTCCGCGATGCGGGGGGTGAAATGGATTTTGAGGACGGTTTCCTGCGCCTCCAACGTAAGCGTGCCGAATCCAAGCAGGTTCTGCATGAGACCGTGCTGGCTTTTATGGATGTCTTGGAGCATCTGCAGCTTGATCGTCTGGTGATCGTTGTGCGTGACCAGCGTTCTCTTGATGCGGTGTACGCGCTGATCGGTGACGACGATGATATAGAGAAAATGCCGATAGATCGACGTGAGAAAGAGAAAATGAGCGAGCATCCATGTCATCGCGAGGAATATCAGGGTGATATAGCGAAGAGAGGCGTCCTGTATGCTGAAAATGCCAACAAAGAGCCACAGTGCCATACCTACGAATGCGGACCACGCGATCACACGTATAAGCGGCCAGAAGAGCCGGATCCAGTGTTGCCGGAAATAAAAGTGGCACCGCTCATCCAGGTCTTTCCCAAGAAAGACGATATCCGCCGGCGCGTGCGTATATTTCACCACAGTAGCCAGAGAGGGAAGAGTGTCGAGATGAGCAGCAGCATCGCATGGACGATCACCGCGATGTGCATGCGACGTATGGAAAAGAACCGGATGCTTGAGCAATCCAGCGATGGAGGGAAATGCATATCCACGATTTTCGTATAGAAGAGGCGCCAGAGGAGCACTTCCCCGACAAGGATCAGAATGCCGATGCAGATCAGTGTGATAATCACTTTGGATATGTCATTTTCCTCTTTGTTGAGGCAGAGGTAAAGGAGATTGCCCGTCCGCCGTGATGTCTTAGGCGACCATATGCTCCGCGATGGCATCCTCTACTTTCTTCTCCAAAATCGTCGAGGTGGTCACGGTGAGCGGCAAGCCGATTGTCTGTGCGCCGATTTTAAGCTGCACCTTTTCGCTGCCGGGGAACATCTCGAGGACGCGCTTGAGATCAAGCAGCAGTTTCTTCGGCGCGCGCTCGGGGAGGTCGATGGTGTAGATCCTGATTGGGGAGTTGGAGGCTGCTTCCTTTACCACAGAGGATTGTTTGTTGGTTTGCTGGTTTGTTGGTTTGCTGGTTGTCGATGTCATTGTAGATCCGGAACCGGATGCATCGATCAGTCCCAAAACTGCGAGCTCTTTATCCGTCGGCATACCCTGGAGAATCCACTTGCCGATGGGGCCGAAGAAATCATCTGTGCCATTTTCTACCACTGTATTTTCGAGTGTCACGACTTCACCGGCGATGACGTTGCCCTCTTCATCCACCACTTCGATGGCTTCTGCTTCTACCTGCGGCCGCACCAGCCGGATGCCCTGCTTGGCCTCATCCTCATCGAAGAATCCCGCCTCTTTCGCTTTAGTGATCATTGTCGTTATGGAGGCGCGTTTTACGGCGTCTACGCGCATCTGGAGCACCCCAGCGCGCACATCCAGAATACCCGCAACTACCAAAACAGTATCAGGCTGCTCCAGAAACGCCGCGGCATCGGCAAACGTACGTGGGAAGAGTGTTACTTCGATTTTCCCCGTGGGGTCCTCCAAAAACACGATTGCCATCGTCTCGCCTTTCTTCGTAGTGATGCGCTTGACGCCGCCGACGATGCCGGCGAGGGTGATCTTCTTTCCGGCGTCCTCCCGCGTGAGATTGGCGATGAGCTGCGCCTTCTTACTGATGTATTTCTTCAAACCCGCGAGCGGATGGCTGCTTACATACATGCCGAGCGTTTCCTTTTCCCATTGTAGTGCTTGCTGCCGGGAGGCGGGCGCTGTCTTGGGGAAGGAGATCCGTGCCTCCTCGATGTTCGCCGCTCCGAAGAGATCCCCTTGGGAATGGCTCACGCCTCCGGCTGCCTTGGCGTAGTCGACGATCAGATTGTAGTGCTCCACAAGCGTTCCGCGTTCCCCAAGGGAATCGAGCGCTCCGGATTTGGCGAGCGATTCGAGAAGCTTTTTATTGAGCGCCTTCGTAGGAACACGGCGCGCAAAATCATCCAGACTTTCGAATTTCTTCTCTCCTCGCGCGGCGATTATCTGCTCCACGGAACTATTGCCGATTCCTTTCACCGCCGAAAGCCCGAAGCGGATGGAGCCGGGAGTGGTGGATGGTGAATGGTGAGTGGTGAGTGGTGAGCGGGGAGATTGGGAGTCGGAAAGAATCGCGGTGAAGTGCCGCAGGGATTCGTTGATATCGGGTGGAAGCACGGCGATACCCATTGCGCGGCATTCCTCGATCTCGATCATCACGCGGTCTGTATCGGCGGCGTCACTACTAAGAAGCGCAGCCATGAACTCCGTCGGGTAGTTCGCCTTTAAGTACGCGGTCTCGTAGGCGATCTTGGCGTACCCCGCGGCGTGGGACTTGTTGAAGCCGTATCCGGCAAAGGGGGTCACGACATCATCAAAAATTTGCTCGGCGAGTTGCCGCTTGTATCCCTTGTTTACGGAGCCTACAAGAAACTTCTCGCGCTGGGAAGAGAGCTCCTCTTTGATCTTCTTTCCGATGGCGCGGCGCAGAATATCCGCTTCGCCCAAACTGAACCCGGCAAATGTGCGGGCGATCTCCAGAATCTGCTCCTGGTACACACCGATGCCGTAGGTGGGCTCAAGAATCGTACGAAGATCTTTGTGGAGGTAGCGGATGTCTTCCTGACCGTGCTTGCGTTTGATGTACTGGGGGATCCAATCCATCGGGCCCGGGCGATACAGGGCCACCATCGCGACGATGTCATTGAATGCGGTCGGTTTGAGCTGCTTGAGATACCGACGCATGCCAGCAGATTCCAACTGGAACACTCCGGTCGTATCGCCACGCTGCAGCAGCCCAAACGCCCCTGGGTCGTTTCCCGGGATTTTGGTGATATCAATACGGTTCCCCGACAGGCGCTCAATAATCTCCAGCGTCGTCTGGATGACCGTGAGGTTCATGAGTCCTAGGAAGTCCATCTTCAGAAGACCGAGGGACTCGAGCGGCTTTGCCGCGGTCTGCGTGATGATGATGTTTTCATCCTTGGGGGCGCGCTGGAGCGCCGTGTAATGCACTGCGGGTTCGGGCGTGATGATCACGCCGCACGCGTGCACCGAAACGTGACGTGCTTTGCCCTCAAGCTTCCTAGCTGCGTCAAAAATACGGCGATAGATTTCGTTTTCCCGATAGACCGATTGTAATTCCTGCGTATTCAGAGCTTCCTCAAGCGTCGTTCCCGGACGATCGGGGATGAGTTTCACGAGCGCGTTCATCTCCAGGAAGGGCACGCCGTACGCGCGGCCAACATCCTTCACTGCGGCACGCGCTGCGAGTGTTCCGAACGTGCAAATCTGTACGACGTGGTCCTGGCCGTACTTTTCGCGGACGTATTCCAGCACTTCATCTCTGCGTGTATCGGCGAAGTCGATGTCCACGTCCGGCATGGAGATGCGTTCAGGGTTCAAAAAGCGTTCGAAGAGGAGTCCGTGTTCCATCGGGTCCAAGCCTGTGATCCCGAGGCAATACGAGACAATCGACCCCGCGGCGCTGCCACGCCCCGGGCCCACAGTGATGCCGCGACGCTTCGCTTCGTTCACAAAATCCGCGACAATGAGGAAGTATCCGGAGAAGCCAACCTGCTCGATGATTTTGAGCTCATAATCCATCCGCTCCTGATGTTCCTGGGTGGGATTGGGATACTTCTTCGCAAATCCCTCCTCTGTTAGCCTGTGGAGCTCCTTAGCTTCCGTGGTTCCCTTGGGGACGGGGAAGCGGGGGATGTGATACGAGGAAAATTGCAGTTCGATATTGCACCGGTCTGCAATCACCCGCGTGTTACGTAAGGCTTCGGGTGCGTGCGCGAACGCTTTTTCCATTTCTTCAAACGGGCGCATTGAATAGTCGGCATCGCGCATGGAGAACCTGCTCGGGTCGCCGACCTGTGCGTTTTTCTGGATACAGAGAAGCACGTCGTGGGCCTCGGCGTCGCCGGGCCGACAATAGTGTGCGTTGCAGGTGGCCACGATCGGGACGCCGAACTCTTTGCCCCAGTGGATCAGCTGCTGGTTCACCTCGTTTTGCCCGGGAACCGAGGGCAGATCCATCAATTCGAAGTAAAGGTTGTCCTTGCCGAAGTATCCCCGGTATTCCGCCACGAGTTCTTTCAGGTGCTCGGCATGTTCCGCGAGCGCCGCCTGCGGGATCGCACCGCTAAGGGGCCCCGAAAGCGCAATCAACCCCTTCCCATATTGATTGAGAAGTTCTTTATCCACCCGCGGCTTGTAGTACATGCCTTCGATGGCGGCTTTCGTGATCAACTCCAGAAGGTTTTCGTATCCCTCATTATTCTCGGCGATCAGATACAGAGGGGAGCGCTTCGTATCCATGCCGCTCTCTTTGTCGTTGCGTGTCCGCGCCGCGACGAAGACTTCTATGCCGAGCACGGGCTTGATGCCCTGCGCTTTGCACGCTTTGTAAAATTCCACGAGCCCGTACCCGAATCCCTTGTCGCCGATGCCCGCCGCGCTCTGCCCCAGTTCTTTTGCGCGCTCCGCGATTTCTTCCGGCGAAGGCAGCGCCTCGAGGAGGGAATAGGTGGAGTGACAGTGGAGATGGACGAAGTCGGAGGGCTTCATGTCGCTGAAATCTTATCGTGCGGGCGAATGCCCGGATAGCCGAATATCCGGATATCCGAATAGCCGATCTACGGCTCAATTGTTATTTCCGCATCCTCCTGACACCGCGTGTGGATGTCGTCGCTTCCAAAATAGGCCCCGCTTGCATAGGGAAAACAGGAATTCTGAAAGACGATCCGGAGCACTTGGTCGAGCTTGGCGTTACAGGGGCGGTAGATGCAGGAGCGGCGCAGATAGTAGGCGAAGCCTTTTGTAAAAGAACGCACCCCCTGCGCGTGGCTCTGTGTGAGCGCGCGCAGGCGCTGTGTGACCGCGTTCATCTGCGGCGAGGCCTCCTGTATCTGGAGGATATTGTCTTGGGAAGCCGCCAGCGGGATTGCCTCCTTTTTTCCATGGTAGGTGTTCCAGGACTGGAAGACTGTGCGCACGTACCAGTCGCGCGCCTTGAAGAGCGTGGGTTTGGCTTCCTCGCGCATCTCGGCGGCGTCGCGTTCGGGTCCCGGCGGGAATTCCGGCGGGTAACGCAGATCTTTCGCCTGCGGCCGACGCTCACCCCATTGCTGCAGGATCGCCGAGAGTCGAACCATGATCCAGGGTTCGTTTTTGGGAATGGAGAAAGCGCCCCTAGTTTCCGCAGCTCCCGCGGACACCGCCTGCAGCAGCGACGTTGCACCGATCTGTTGGGCCAGGCTGATGTCCTGCAGGCATCCGAACACTTCTTTATGCTCGCGCGATAGCCCTCCTCCGAGTGACGCATAGTCCGGGTTCGCGCCGCTCATCGCGTCGATCTCCTCCGCGAGCGGCGCAAAGTTCTGCATGCGCGTCACGAACGCATCGCGCTGCAGGATGAGTTCTGCAAGCGCCCCCATCTCCGCTGCGGTCGGTGTATGGCCCGATGCCTCCGCGGGTAGTGCATCGAGATCGCATCCGTAACCGGAGACCGCGGGGGGGAGGTAATTTGAATGGAACGGGCAGAGCTTGCCTTCGAGCGGATCCTGGGAATCCGGCAAAAGGCATCCGTACTCCTGGCATGAGCGAGGGGTCGTGAAGGGATTGCCCCCGTCTGCGATGCAGACCGCGTCGTCCGTGAACGTGCAGGTATTTCCCGGAATGCCAGCTGGGCAGCACCATACAGGATTGGGCGGATCGAATACCTGTCCCTTCGCCCAGGTCGTGTCCTCATACAGCGGGTCCCTAGCTCCCCGCATCAGCTGATCCGTACGGGCGTTGAGAAAACGAATGAGCTGCTGCAGGTATGCCACTTTGTACGGCTTCCCGGCGTCGAGGGCGTCGTGCATTTCCTGGCGCACCTTTTCCACCTTCGATTGCAGGATGACGACATCCAGATGCAGGCACGGCGTGGCCTCTATAAGATCGCGCTGCATGTTCGTAACCTGCATGCGCGTATCCACCGTGCTGAGCATCGCGCTTGTGGCGTAGAAGATAAACCACGGCTTGAATGTGTCGAAAATGGGGCCGCCGGATGCGGATAGGGTGCCGGCCTGTGCCATTCCCGCATTCGCGCGGTCGAGCACGCGCTGCACATAGTGATTCGAGACCGGGGGGATGGCGACGATCTCATCGACCGTCATAGCCCAGGCTGACATCGGAAGGAAAAAACAAACAAGAACGATGGAAGATTGCAAATCGCAAATTGCA
>JBBTVH010000091.1:0-2294 GCA_038063355.1 Patescibacteria group bacterium
CGTCATGCCGTCCGATCCGGCCTTCGAGCTGACGGGTGTGTCGACGAGCCTCGCGAAAAAGGCGAAAGCGGAAATCCAGTTCGGGTTGCCGGAAAACCTCCTCTCTGTCGTCAAAGTGGGCGATACCGTCCGGTTCTTCCGTCAATCTGATGAGAAAGAAATGTATGAAGCGATCGTCACGCGCAAGAGTCCGCAGGTCGACGCCGAGACGCATATCATCATGGTGCAGGCACGCATCCCGACAGACGTCCTTCTGCCGCACAGGACCAGCGTGCGGGTGCGCCTGACGGACGGGGATCGTCCGGTCTTTCGCCTGCCAACCGCCTCTATCAAGCGCACCAAAGACCTGAATTTCGTCTGGAGCCTCCCCGAAGGCTCTGAAGTACCGGAAAAAGTGGCAATCGCCGTTATCGCCGAGGACGGCGAATTTGCCGAGGTCACAGGACCGATCACGGAAAAGAGCAGAATCGTTCTCGATTCCCCTCTACTCTTCAACAACAGTGCAGGAGGAGAACAGGAGGGACAGGATCAGGATGCCTCAGCAGCCCCCCCTCCGATCCCATGATCAACGCGCTCATTGTGTCGGCGCTCAAGAACCGTTTCGTCACGATCACTGCTTTCGGCGTCGTTACTGTCGTCGGCGTCATCGCCATGATGCGTATGCCGGTGGACGCCATCCCCGACCTCTCGGAGAACCAAGTCATCATCATGACAGAGTGGATGGGGCAGACGCCAAGGAATGTGGAGGATCAGATCACCTATCCACTCACGGTGAGCATGCAGGGACTTGCGGGGGTTCGCACGATCCGCGCCACCTCCATGCTCGGTCTCTCGATGGTGACGGTCATCTTCGGGGATGACGTCGGTATCTACTTCGCGCGGGATCGTGTCTCGGAACGCCTTCGGCTCATCCAAGCGGAGCTTCCCTCCGGCGTCACGCCTATTCTCGGTCCTGATGCCACCGGCGTCGGTCACGTCTTCCTCTACACGCTTGAGAGCGACCGGCATACGCTGACGGAGCTCCGAAGTATGCAGGATTTCATCGTCCGATATGGACTCCAGAGCCTCCCCGGGATCGCAGAAGTTTCCTCCATCGGCGGGTACGTAAAGACGTACCAAGTCATCCTGGATCCGAAGAAGCTTGAGCAGTACGACATCGGCATCATGGAAATGATGGAGTCGCTGAAGGAAGCGAACAACAACGTGTCCGGGAAGGTTGTGGACACGGGTGGTCGGGAAGTCGCGATCCAAGGTATCGGATTTTTTCAAGGGACCTCTGACATTGCAAACACCGTCATTGGGGAGAAGGCCGATGGCATGCCTCTCACTGTGGAAGAAATCGGCGAGGTACGCGTCTCAGGACTCTTCCGCCGCGCCATCCTTGCAGACGCAGAGGAAGAGAAAGTCGGGGGCATCGTCGTCATGCGCTACGGGGCGAATCCGCTTGAGGTGATCGAAGCGGTGAAAGAGGAGATTCCGCGCATCGTGCAGTTGCTCCCCGAAGGAGTGACGATCCGTCCGTTCTACGATCGATCGAACCTCATCCGAGGAGCAATCGCGACCGTGCAGGAATCACTGTTTGAAGAAGTCGTCATCGTCGCAGTTGTCCTCGGGCTCTTTCTCTGGAGCGTGAGTAGCACGCTCATCATCACGATCGGACTCTTAGTCGGCGTCCTCATTACCTTCATCTTCATGTACTTCGCGGGGATTTCGAGCAACATCATGAGTCTCGGCGGCATCATCATCGCCATCGGTGCCATGGTGGACGCCGACATCGTCATCTGTGAAAACATTTTCGCGAGGCTCTCGCGCACTCCCCCCCGCACCGTGGCGGAGCGCCTCCAGATCATCACGGATGCGACGCTGGAAGTGGCCAGACCCATCATTCCGGCCATGCTCATTATCATCCTCTCCTTCGCGCCGATCTTCGCGCTGCAGGGAATGGAGGGCAAACTCTTCTCGCCGATCGCCTTCACGAATGTCTTCGGAATGGTGGGGGCGTTGATCGCCGCGGTGTTCCTTGTTCCGACGCTGTGCGTCTTCTTCCTCGGCGGTACTCTGCGGCCAGATGAGCGGATTCCCCTTCTGCGCTTCCTGCAGAAGATATACTGTCCTGCGCTTGCGTGGGCGCTTCGCAGGAGGAAGACCGTCCTCGGTATCGCGGCGGCTCTGGGAGTCGCAGGCATCCTTGTGACCGCGAACATCGGCTCGGAGTTTATGCCGCCGCTTGACGAGGGCAGCCTCTGGTACATGCCCATCACCGTGCCGGATGTAACCGAGGAACGCGCACAGGA
>JBBTVH010000092.1:0-1097 GCA_038063355.1 Patescibacteria group bacterium
AATGACTGAAGCTGAAGCGTTCACCAAGTTTGGAAAGTTCTTGATCGCTCCCGCAAAGGAGGTCTACGGCGAATTGCGCGTGGGCGGAAAGGATACGTCGCTCTATCTGCGAGACGACGAACCCTTTCATCCACAGTCAGTCCCCGACGGATGCATAACCGGCACGATGCACGATCTCACGAAGGTGACACTCATCCAATGCCTGACGTTAGAAGTACTGAGTTCCGGCTCACGTGACGGCGAGAGGTACTACTACACCAGACTGTTCCCTCATTTTGTGCTAGAGGGTCAGCGGCATCTTGCGCCCAACGACAGGGTCATTGTTGATATCAGCCTCGTACTTGAAGACGTGACGGCACTCTTCTATGACTTTGATGCATTCGGCACCGTCTTAGATGCTGTTCCGCACATTGAACAGATCGTGCTGGCCAAGAAGCTGGATAGGCCGATTCCGATCGGCCCGGAACCGAAGATCGTGTACTTCACCGGCAAGCGTGACATCATTGAAGTGGATACCGTTCTCGGCAAGGTGGGCGCCCGTCACAACCCGGGTTGGAGCCTAGGAGGCCCTCATGGCGTGCGAATCGACAATGTCATTTCCGTAAGCCTTCAGCCAAAGACTCCCCTGGCGTTCGAAGAAGCTATTACGCGAACACTTCGGCTACTTCGCTTTCTGGAACTTATCATCGGACGCCCGCAGAACATTCGCGAGTTGATCATGTATCTGGGTGGGAGCGAGCATCGAGAATCACTCAAAGTACATTGGAGCCATCGTCCGTCCCGACTTGCAGATTCGACCAATGACAGAGTGTCTCCGCAGCCGGCCGATTTGCTACTCGACCCTATCCATCGACCGGAGGAGTTTGCCCGCGTGTTGCGCGCATGGCTGGAAAAAGATGAGGAGCGGCAGGACGCTAGGCAGCGGTTCCATACGTCGTTCGCACATCAGCGAACATACTCCGTGGAGCGCCTCGTTGGCGCCGCAAACATGTTCGATATCCTGCCTAAGTCGGCCGCACCAAGAGACACCCAACTCTCCGACGAACTGCTAGTACATTGACTTATTAATAACGAAACAATACAATATGATGTATGAG
>JBBTVH010000093.1:0-3712 GCA_038063355.1 Patescibacteria group bacterium
CCTTATCTGCTTAACGTCCGCGCGACGGCCAATGACACATCCGCTTTCATTTTTCTGGGAATACCCCCGACGTACCTGGCGCACGATCCGCTTTCATCGCGCTCATCGGCGATCTGTATAAACATCGCAGGATGTGTAAGGGTGCCCGCCGCTACGTTATATCTCCTACCATCGTCGTCCTCTTCTTTCGCTGTCGTCCCAGCGCCACCACCGGTCCCCGGACAAGGGCATCGCGGCCGAAGCGTTCATGAATGTCATCAAGCGCTTCCTGAATGTTCTTTCGACGGTGCATCAGTATCGGATCTTCAAAGAGTGAGTACTGATTTCCCCCGGCAGGCGAGAGAGTATAGAGCGCCAGGCCCACCTGCGTGGCCACGCCGCCTTTTTTCCAGACCTGACGGAAGGCGCGGCGCGCATACGGCAGCAATTCCTCTTCCGTATCCATGGGGCGGGGGAGGCGGCACTCGGCGCCGGCGTGCTCGTACTCCTGGTCGCGCACCCAGACGCTGAGGTTACGGGCGGAGAGTTTCTCTTTGCGCATGCGCATCACGGTCACCGTCATATGTTCCTGTAATTGTCCGTAGACGGCCATTTCGTTTCCGGTTCTGCGAAAGCTTCTGCACCGCGAAATGGACTTGGGTGGACGATCGTCCACCTTTAGGGGGTACATCGTCTTCCCCAGAAGTTCCTGTTGCAGCTCTCCCCCCGGGCGTCCGAAGAGGTGTACGACCGTATCCTTCGGCGCATGCGCGAAATCCCACGCAGTGTTCCAGCCGTGTTTTTCGGCATGCATCATCCGCTTACGGCCGATGCCGGGAATAGCGGCAGCGGGGCAATCATCAAGAAAAGATTGCAAATTGCACATTGCAGAATCGTTCTTTTGCAATGTGCAATGTGCAATTATCGTAATCCCCGCAGGTTTGCGGTACTCACTCGCCATCTTTGCGATAGTCTTCGTTGGCCCGATCCCTATCGATACGCTCAAAGCGAGGTTGTTGCGGATCATCTGCTGTGTATCGAAAGCCCATGCAGAGGTGTCCTTCGGGATTCCACCCACAAGGGTGCGAAGATCCAAAAACCATTCGTCCACGGACATCTTTTCCATGGCAGGGCACTCGCGTCCCAAAATCTCCTCGATGTGCGCTGATGCCCGACAGGCCTCCGCGAAGTCGGAGATGCGTTCGATGGCGCCAGGGCAGATTTTGCGCGCATCGAGAAGGCGCATTCCTGTCTTCACGCCTTTTGCCTTGGCTTCGTAGCTTGCAGCAATCACACAACCTCCGCCCATCCCCAGGGCGAGGAGAGGTTTGCCCCGCAGAGAAGGATCAGCCCGTACGAGGACGGAGGCGAAAAAGGCGTCGACGTCGATGTGGGCAATGGTCATGTGTGAGAGAGGGAAATGTTGACTCTTGCAAAACATAGATCGTCGGCTAAATGGTTAAATGGCTAAATGGTTCGCAAAGCGATGGGCAATGATTACTACAGCTATCTTAGGAATTGCCTGCTAACCATTTAGCCATTTAACCATTTAGCAATATATTAGCCATTTAACCTATCAATACTTTCGCATGATCCCTTTCACCACCCCCGCCACCTGCAGCTCTTCTAATGCATACATATCCGGGTAGGCCGGGTTCTCCGCCTGCAGATAATACTTTCCTTTATCCTTCCGCAGCCGTTTCAGCGTGAACTCCCCGTCGAGTATTCCCACGACGATATCGCCCGCGCGCGGTTCTTTCCCACGCTCCACAATGACGAGGTCGCCCTCAAAGATGCCGGCGTCGATCATGCTGTCACCTTTCACTCTGAGCAGAAATGTCTTGGTGCGGTCGCGGATCATATACTGGTCGAGCGTGACCATCTCTTCCGCCTGCTCCTCTACGGGCGCCGCGAACCCCGCGGCAATCGGCCCGAAGAGGGGAAGAGCGAGAGCGGCAGGACGTTCGTCACGTTCCGTCATCTCCGTGAACTTGATGCGCCCGCGCGGATCTTTCTCCAGAAAACCCATCTTTGTGAGCGCCCGTACTACTTTGGCGACGGCGTTTTTGCTGCGGACGCCAAAGGCCACGGCGAGATCCGTGAGGGAAGGGCTATAGCCCCGTTTGGTCTGAAATTCACGCACGAAACTTAAAACCGTGCGTTGGTGGGGGGTGAGGGTGATCATACGTACACCATCATAGGGTGTACGATTGGACACCGTCAAGGGAAAAGATTTCCCCGGGGTAGAGACGTCCGGCCGGACGTCTCTACGAATCAATCACATCCAAATCTTTCAGTGCATTCAACTCAAGGAAGGTAATGGTCCACGCCGTCTGCTTGAAGACTTCCAGGTAAGCAAAGAGGTAGCTGGCGAGTCCGATCAAAATCACCGCGATGATGCCGGTGAGGATCACCGTGAGCGTTGCGGAAAGAAAGAGCGAGAAGAGGAAGGCGAATCCCACGATGAGTGCGGGAAGCAGCAGCGCCATCAGGGCATTGATCAGGATACGCAGGGAAATGACGAAGAGAAGGATGATCAAAAACACGATTTTACTGAGATGGCTGATCACCATCTTGAAGCTTTTCCCCATCGCCACGAATGTAGATGTTTTGCGGATGACCACGCATTCCTCGGCAAAACTGAGGCAGAATTTCAACATCATCGAAAAGAGCCAGAGGAACCAGAGTGCGCTGAGCAGGAAGATGATCAGGCCCCGGTTCTCGCCGTAGCGCAGGATCAGGGAGCTGAAGGTAACGGCCATCGAAACGCTGCTTAACACTAGGGCTTCTTTGAGCACAAACAGCGGGAAAAAGTTGTAGAGCCCCAGCACTAGGCCGCCTTTCACCTCCTCTTTGCGGTAGGACTTGGCGCTTAAGCCGATGATGGCGCCGAGGCACAACGTGGGGAGGAAAATTTCGATGACGAACATCACCAAGAAGATGACGATGATGGTGGCGAAGACTTCCACGGGGAGATATGCGTAGAGCATTTCTTCAATCTCAAAGAGTCCGACGGTATTCCCGACGATGATGAAACTCCAGAAGAAGTAGATCTGATACAGGAGAACCTTCAGCTGGAGCATCGTCTCGAAAAACGAGCCCACATAACCCCATGCGCGGATGCCCCGCTCCTTCTTCGTGATGGCCCAGGCTTTGGCGATGATTTCGCGAGGTGTCATAAGGATGACTGGCATCAGGATACAGGAAATTCGGGAGAGACGATTGGCGATTCTCTCCGGTGTTTATCGGAACGCTTCCTTCACCAGAGCGATGACTTTGCTGATCTCCGCCCTGTTGATGGGATCATCGGGGCGGAATGTGTCCGCAGGATTGCCTTCCGCATCCGTGTCACCTTGGATAATGCCGAAGACGAAGGCCGAGAGAATTTCCCTTCGGTATGGATGGTTGTCGGGGATATCCGTGAACATCCCCCGCACACGGTCCTCCTGCACGCCGATGGGTATGGTAAGCGCATGCAGAATCATCGCTATCACTTCTCCCCTCGTTGCGGACTCGTGGACATTTCGTTCCGGCACAACGACAGGCAAATGCAATTCTTCCGCTTTTGCAACGTACGAACTTGCCCATGTGTTCTGCGCGGAGTTGTTCCGCGGAGGCGGTACTCCCGTGAGATCTATCCCCGCCGCCTCCATCGCCATTTTCAGTGCTTCTGCCACCGTCACGGCATTGGCCACCCCGAATTCCCCCGTTGGTGTTCCATCTTCGTCTTTGT
>JBBTVH010000094.1:0-2866 GCA_038063355.1 Patescibacteria group bacterium
CCGTGATCGTGGATGACGGTGTCCTGAGCCCGGGAGGAGCGCAGTGAACGGCGGAGGCATCGGTGATCCAATTCCGCACCGCAGAAGCTATGCAAGTCCGGTCCGTGCGTCAGGAATACGGCAGCGTCGTGCTGGATTTTAATAACCCCTACGACGCATCCACGATCAAGAAGGGCGTCAGCATCACTCCGAAGCCCGAGGGCTGGGACGATCTCACGATCGAGGAGAACCTGTGGGAAGGGACCTCGTTATATCTGTATCCGACACTCGAGCCGAGCACCGTCTACACCGTGGAGACCAATACGAACCTGAAGGATTTGTACGGCCAGAGCGCGGCAAGTGCAAAGAAACTTTCGTTTACCACAGACAAGCTTGCGCCCCGTGTCTTCATCCATAGCTCCGGCACCTTCGGCGTCTTCGAGCAGGGCTTCCCGCCGGTGTATTACGTAAACGGCGTGAACGTGAGCAGCATGCAAGTGAACTTCGCAAAACTCTCGCTCGGAGAATTCCTAGCGGAACAAAAAGGCGAATACTCGAACTGGCAGCATGTCCCCTCTCTGACGGGCAAGGAAATGTTTAGGAGCTGGACGCTCACGCCGGGAACAAAAGAGAATGAATGGAAGTCGATTCCGTTTGATCTCGAAGAAAGACTGGGGGCACCGCTCCCCTCGGGTATCTACGCATTGACGCTCACCGCGCCGGAGTACAAAGATCCGTATAGCAATGCCAAGGCGACGGAAAAGATCTATTTCACCGTCAGTAACACGGTGATCACGCTAAAATTCAGCGGACACCAGGCGCTTGTGTGGGCGGTGGACATGAAGACGGGAAAGCCCATCGCAGGCGCTGAAGTAGGACTGCACGATCTGGATGGCGAGACGCTGTACTCCGGAAAAACGGACACCGAGGGATTTTTTGAAACGGCGATCGATACGACGCAGTTCAGCCCCGACGGATACACCCTCTGGGCGACCGTGAAGACAGCCAATGATTTCGCATACGTCGGAAGTTCCTGGAACAGCGGCATGAGCGCGTACGATTTCGGCGCGAGCGAAGACTGGAACGGGAACGAAGAAGGCCTCAGCCTGCTCAGTTACATCTATACGGATCGCCCCATTTACCGTGCGGGCGACGAAGTACAGTTCAAGGGAATTCTGCGCCTGAAGGATAAGTTCGGCGTCCTCCATCCGCCGAAATCCGGGAGAAGCGCTCGCATCCGGATTGATGACGCCCAGGGCAACACCGTCCTCAGTGAGTTGATGCCGATCAGTGCCTTCGGCAGCTTCTCGGGGCATCTCCCGCTCGACCCCAAAGCGAGTCTCGGCATGTACTGGATCAATGTGGAACTGGAGCCGGGGCTGGATGTCTCCGGCAACTGGTCCACGGCCACGTTCCAGGTGCTTGCCTACCGCAAACCCGAGTACCGCGTGGAGGTGGACTTCGAAAACGAACAATACTTCGCGGGCGATACGGTGAACGCCACGATCGTTGGCGAATACTACTTCGGCATGCCGATGGACGAGGCGAAAGTGAGTTGGCGGGCGATGTCCACGGACTACTACTTCAACCGCTTCACTGATGGATGGTACAGCTTCAGTCTGCAGGAAGATTGGTGCTGGTACGACTGTGAGCGCGAATCGGAAATCATCAGCAGCGGCGAAGGCAGCCTTGCAAGCGACGGAACATTCCGGATCACGGTGCCCGTACCGATGGAAAATGAAACCTTAAGCCAGGTTCTGAGTATCGACGCCGATATCACCGACAGCAGCGACCAGGTCGTGAGCACGCGCGCATCTGTGCCGGTGCACAAGGCCAGCGTGTATGTGGGCATCCGCACCAGCGAGTATTCCGTGGAACCGGGAGAAGACATCACGGCGCAGGTGGTAACGGTGGATACGGACGGTAATCCCATGGGCGGACAGCGCGTGGACTTCACACTCGCAAATCGCACCTGGAACAGCACGCGCAAGAAGGGCGTGGATGGCCAGTACTACTACGACAATGAAAAGAAGGACACGTTCGTCTCCTCGTTCTCCGCAACGACAGGCGGCGACGGAAAAGCGGAAGTCAAGGTACGCATCCCCGCAGGAGGACAGTACGTCATCCTTGCAAGCACCCGTGACAGCGCCGGACGTGAATCGAAAGCGGACACTTCCATCTACGCATGGTCCTCCACCTACGTGAACTGGCCCCGCACCAACAGCAACCGCATGACCGTCATCGCCGACAAGCCCGAGTACAAGGTGGGCGACACCGCAAAGCTCCTCGTACAGTCGCCGTTTCAAGGCGAGAACGTTCAGGCGCTTGTGACGATCGAGCGCGAAGGCATCATCCGCAGAACGGTAATTCCGGTGGAGAGCGCAGCGCAGTCCATCGATATTCCGATTACGGAAGACCTGATCCCCAACGCCTACGTTTCGGTGGTCGTCCTGAAGCCGCGCATGGGAGAGACTTTTAATGAGAACGGGCTGGATACCGGCGCTCCCGCATTCCGTATCGGCTACGCGAAACTAAAAGTAGAGAACGCTTCCAAAGGACTTACCGTGAGCGTGCAGCCCGACAAACGCCGCTACGTGCCGGGGGAACAGGTAACGGTGACGATTGCCACGGAAGACATCACCGGCAAGCCTGTTGCTGCGGAAGTCTCACTTTCGGCAGTCGATATGAGTGTCCTCGCGCTCACCGGCTTTGAGCTGCCGAATCTTCTTTCGAAGTTTTATAGCGACCGCGGACTCGGCGTCCGCACGGCCGTGAATATCATCTATCTCCTCGAGAGATTCAAACCGGGATCGAAAGGAGGCGGAGGAGGAGGCGACGGCGAAGAGAAAGCGCGCGGCACGTTCAAAGACACCGCCTACTGGAATCC
>JBBTVH010000095.1:0-13532 GCA_038063355.1 Patescibacteria group bacterium
CCAAAAAGAGGCCGATCAGTGCATTGCGCTGCAACACGCGGGGAGCATACAGCAATTTCCCCTTGCGACGGAAAAATTCTTGCTATAACTTTCTGTTGTCACCGTCCGCCACGTGCGTTTCTTGTGGTGACCACACAATGGCAACTGCCTTCCTCATCACCTTTCGCGAAACACTCGAAGCATCTCTCGTGGTCGTCATCGTCATGACGGTCCTCAACCGCATGGGCCAGAACCGGCTGCGCCTCATGCTCTGGAACGGCGTGATCGCAGGCCTTGTTGCAAGTCTTCTTGTCGCCGTTTCCGTCCGCGCGCTCTTTTCTTCCGTGGAAGGCCCGGTGGAAGAGATCGCCGAAGGCGTTACCATGGTCCTCGCGTCCGGCCTTATTACCTGGATGATTCTTTGGATGAGCCGCATCGGGGCACAACTCAAAAGCCGCATCGGATCCCTTACGGAGGCGCACGTGATGAAAGGTTCTGCGCTCAGCATCTTTCTCATAAGCTTCTTTGCGGTGGTGCGCGAGGGCACCGAAACCGTCCTTTTTCTTCAGGCGTCCATCCTGCATGCACAGGAGACGTTTCAGGAAATAGGAGCCATCGCCGGCATCGCCATCGCCCTAGGTCTTAGCTTCCTGATGCTCAAGGGATTCAATGTCCTCCCGCTTCGGCGCGTCTTCCAAGTCACCAACATTCTCCTGATTCTTTTTGCGGCGGGCCTCCTTGCGCACGGTCTTCATGAATTCCAAGAGGCAGGGCTCATCACGTGGGGGTCCACTGTCCTTTGGGATATCAACCCGGCACCTCTCGCCGACGGTTCGTATCCGCTGCTGCATGACAGCGGCGTGATCGGCGGGACGCTTCGGGCGCTTGTGGGATACAACGGCAATCCGACGGTGCTGGAAGTAGGGGCATACATAGGGTATTTGGTGTGTGTGATGCTTGGATTCAAGTGGATGAAGAAAAGTATTACGTATTAGGTATTAAGTATCCGAATCAAGGTAGCGCTTGCGATACCTAATACTTAATACCTAATACGTAATACTTCTCCGTTATAATCGTTACATGAGTGAAACTCCGCTGAACCGTACCGATGCCGAATGGAAGAGCACGCTCACGCCCGAGCAATTTGACGTGCTCCGTGGCTGCGGCACCGAGCCGCCGTTTCAGAATGAATACTGGAACTGCCATGATGCAGGCATGTATCTCTGTGCAGGCTGCGGCGAAGAATTGTTTTCCTCCAAAGACAAATTCGATTCGGGGACGGGCTGGCCGAGCTACACGAAGCCCGCTTCGGAGAAGGTCGTCACGGAGAATCAAGACGACTCATGGATGCAACAGCGTATCGAAGTGAAATGTGCGCGCTGCGGCGGACATCTCGGCCATGTCTTTCCCGATGGCCCCGGGAAAGGGGGAATGCGGTACTGCATTAATTCGGCGGCGCTGCGGCTGAAGCAGGAATAGCTGGTGGTATGTTCATCGGGCGATTTTTTTGTAGATGTCCTTTCTGTGTCCGATGGAAATGATGGTAACGGTTATTATCTCATGCCTGATTGTGTAGATAACGCGGTAAGGCCACACACGCAAGGAGAACATTCCTTTGCGATTACCATGCATATGTTTACCGGCATACGGTTCTTCTTTCAGATGGTCGATCGCTCTCTCGATGCGGTGCCTGTCTCTCTTTGGCAACTGCAACAGTTCTTTGTGCGCCTTTTTGGTGGTGATGATGCTATACATGCTCACAGATGAAGTTCTTTTTTTACTTTTTCCCAGGGGATCGTCCTGCCCGCTTTAACATCGCGCATCCCTTCTTCAATGCTTTTCACCAATTCAGGATCCGACAATATTTCCAGCGTCTCAATCAAAGATTCATATTCCTCTTCCGAAAGAAGCACGACACTCGGATGCCCTTCGAGTGTGATCCGGACGGGGGAGTCCGACGTGCCAACGTTCTCCAATAGCTTGAAGAACTGCTTTCTGGCCTGCGTTGCAGAGATGGATTTTCCCATAGTGTACATTATAACGTACACTGCAGCCGGTGTGCAAGGTATTATAGATTTCATGGCAGGGTTTGTAGCATCCGTTTGCGCTCTTTTTCTTCCTCTTCCCGACGCCATTCTTCTTCCATTGCTTCCATCTCCCACCGATGGTCCAGGTCAAAAGCCTCGCTCCACTGGACTTTGGCTTCCTCATCGATCTGGATCTCAAAATCCTCGTCTGCTTCCGTCCAGCCGCGGTCGCGGACGATCTCTTCTGCACGTCGCCGGGTTTCGCGCAAACGCTCTATGTCGAGTGCAAGTTCTTCTTCGATGGAAAGGGTGAAGTGGGACATGGACACATGGGGAACAGCACCCCAATCTAGGACGCAGGTTCAGTGTGTGGGAGGCCCGGCTCCCCGTGAAAAAACATCAACATAGTTATTTTGGCTTCAATACAACAAAAAATCAGTTCCATGGCCGTATGGAACGCCAGCACTATGTCGTCGTTTCGAGCGCTTTGCGCAGGTCCTTTGTCCAATGCAAAAACGCCAGAAGTGCGCCAAGAATCACGACAGCGTCATCGGCAATCCCCAGAAGCGGCAGCAGATCGGGAATCAGATCGATTGGCAGGATGCCATAGAGTGCTCCTCCAAGCAGTATTCCTTTTGCAGAAAGGGGAGTGCGCCTGTCAAAAGCTGCCTGTGAAGCGATGCGAATTTTTTGTCGGAAGGAAATCTTGCGCATAGGATGCCAGTATACGGAAATCCCACAGCATTTCATTTGTGTTCCAATGTCTTTAAAAAGCCATAAGTTTTGGAGCGGATTACTGGAATCTATTACAACCATGATATGCCCTGCTAGGAGTTTGTGTCCCTGACGTTTATCTAATTATCCCCCTCGCCCGCAAGTACTTTTAGAAGGGTCGATCGAGTTATGGGCATGATAGGAACGCCAATATCAGGGTGATAATTTTCTACTGCCACTGTAATCCTCTCCGCAGCTTCATCGGATACGCCAACGATTCTAGCAAGAACGGGTAAACTGGAAAAAGGAGTTTGGTCATCTCCTATGAGAAGATTTGGCTCTTGTTTGCCAGAAGCAACTATTGGTTCGCCGTCCATTTCGGCAACAACAACTATCAAATCACCTTGGAATTCGGCTGGAATGTCTGATTCGCCGCCTGAGGGTAATTGACTCATTGTAGAAGGGGGAAGAGATCTTGACCTTTTATTTAATTACAATATACTACTTAACCACTTTTGTAAAGTCCCCCAATAATGCCTTTGTATCAATCAAAAGGCGGCGATAGCACAATCCCACTTGGGAGTAGAAAGCTAAAACGCGAAACCATCCAAAATTGGATGGGAGTTGCATTCAATTCTATTGATGGACAGTTCGGCACACTCAAACATCTTATCGCAGAACATCGGGCAACAATCGAAGCTATTGTTGGAAAACAATGTCCCGAAGTGGCTACTCGTTGTGAGGATCTTCAGCCTCTACAAAGACAGGTAGATGGGTATTTCTCTCTCCTTCAGGGAGAAGCAAACTCGCGTCCGGAGCAAGAACTCATAGCTCATGAACAAAGAGAGTACCGATCAATCGTAGAAAGAATTCAGCGTATCTTCATTGCACAGGAACCAGTTGCTGTTACTGGAAGAAAGGAAGATGTACAGAAAGCAACGGCCATGCCTATCGCACAATTCAAAGCTATTTGGGAGAAACACCTTGGCCCATCGCATGAGCGCATCCGCACGTGGAAACAAAAAGCGGATGGGATTATTGCGAAGTTGCGGCCAAGCTTGAAAAGGTTGCAAGTCGATTGGCCACCAGAAGCCATCGATAACACTATTTATTTCGAACATCTACAAGAGAGCATGGAATCGCTACTTGATGAAATGGAAGAAATGATCAGATCGGCTGAGGAGGACCAACGCCAGTTATTGCGTTGTTTCGACTTGCTTGCCGCAAGAAGGCGGGGTGAGTTTGAGCAGGCTTTTCGTAGCTTATCTGAAAAGAACATGGTGACATTCAATCAATTGGAGACAGTCATTGGGGCTCGTGCGCCCGGAGTAGATATGGCGGTGACAATTCGCGATGTCATTGGAGGAGTTCGTCCAATTCTTGAAGAGACGTTGCGGGATCTTGCATCTCTTGCAGTCGAACTTCGCAGGGGTGTTACGGAACTCTTTGCTGAAACAGAGGTTGTTGTTGCACAAGGATATTCCTTGAAAACTGCTAAAGATATTGCTGAGCCAATGGTCTGGCGCAGCGAATTTTTGGAAGCAATGGAAGAGGAATTGGCTAAACGAGAAGAGGAGGGTAATAGAACAATATGGTTCAATGATGACCGCCTGAAAGGTGATGTGTCGTCAAAATGGAAGCGTTTTACGCACACTAAACAATTTAAAGCATACGACAGAGCGGAAGCGGAATTCATAGAGAATCTTCGGGGGATCATTCAGAAAGCCCCGCACCTTATCAAGAAGGCAGATCTCGAACGTCTGCAGCATGAGCAAACTGCCGTTGCAGCAAAGTATAATCAGATGATAGCTACACGGGTCACACCTCATGCTGGAAAAGCAGTCGCAAAAGTCCTCACAAATCGTTTTGATGTGATTTGCAAAGGAGTGGGATACAAGGGCGACGTTCTCCTTTGGTCCACCGACATCGGACGCAGCACTGATGATATTGATCAGCACGAAGTGATCGATAATCCTGAGCCGCTTACTCCTGAGGAGATTGAGCGCATTCTTGACCCCTTCATGATGCGTCTATATCGCGTTCATGCTGAAGAATATGCCAAATTGGGAAGTAAGAGTAAGTCCAAGAGCGGGGTACAAGCTTTTGAGAGAATAGCGCGTCTAGGAATGAGGGAGTTGCCTAAGAAAGTAGTTTCATTTGATCAAATCTTTGCATTAATCACAGTTCCTACTGCAGTTAATCAAGGTGCATTTGATATGGGACAGAGACAAAGACTGCATGAAGGAGGAACCTTGAATGATCTCGGAAATAAACTGGACGAAATTTCTTTGATTGTCTGCGCCAGAGAGTATCGCAAGTTTACTGATGTCGTTCGAAAGCGCACATGGAATGTACGGCGGCATCTAGCAGCGCAGGGCACAGTTTTTACTCCCGAGCAGGAAGCACCTACGTCTCGAGAAGGTAATTACGCGCTTGTGACGAAGGAGCGAATGATGGATGAAACGAATCAGCATCTTCGCAGCTATCAGTTACAAAATGGTGCAACTGACCTCTTAGGAAAACTAGAACCAGATCTTCAAGATAGAGTAGTCGCTGCACGTGATATTGCAGCGGAAAAGATTGGAGCATTGTTCGAAGCCCAAGGGAATCAAGTTTCTCATGATGAATTATTGGCACTCAAAACAGGCATCATCGCTGAATGTGATCAGTTGCGAAGAGCTATTCCTGACATTGAAGCACGAAATTATTTAGATCTATTTGAAGAAAGTTATCGCTGTGTATTGTGGCATATCGAAAATGCAATGGACTTTGGTGCGAGAGTTTTAGGATGGGATAAGCAGCATGATTTGATGGCCGCAGTGCAGGGCGCACAGGGCCGACCAGCAATGACTGGACCGCAGGAGCGTGAATTCGAACTCGCTGACTTATCGAATCCAGCTACATCAAATTCTCTGCAAGTTACCGCTCCGACAGGTTTCGAAGAAGCACTGGCTCAATATCCGATAGGTACTACGGTTATTGCACGTGAAATTCGGAGAGCATTCGCAACTCTTGAAAAAGAATTGCCTCTGGTACTTGCCTTTGGTCATGTTGATCATGCAGCCCGCCTAACTCCTTTGCTTACCCAATACAGAGAGGCATCTTTGGCTTCGGCTGAAAGCAGTGGAGGTAGCATCAGCTCTGTCGCTAACTTTGATCAAATATTTGGAAGATTGGGATGGATTTTCGATCAGGTGCAGTACAGATTTAAAGGAGTGATGCATGGCTTTCTCACACAAAGATTTATTGCATTGCGAAAACGATTACAGGATGAAACTTTGCAGCGAGTCGCACAGGAAGAAATGCGACAAGCTTTGTCAGCGACAAATGATGCGCGTATCAACGAAGGCCAGTATGAGGCCTTCTTCATTCAATTTGCTCAGAACGTTCTTACAGACCGCTGCCGACAATTCCTATATTCCTGCATCACTCCGGCAATGAATGTAGAGCAAATAGGTCAGGTTGGAGCGGCAATCAATAGAGCGGTGCAAACAGTGATGGTATTTCTGACTGATCGCATTCGGGCGCGATGTGCCCAGACAAGAGGTCCTATTTCATTAGCAGAATTGCAGCAGTGTTTTGCAGATGCAGCACAGATCGATGTTGCGACGCTCGGTCTTCCAGCGGGTGTAGGAGAGCGTTTTAGGACACAGGTGCTCAATTTCTTGGCACAGGGTCTTTCTCGCATAACAACTCCAGAAGGTTTGATCGGTGCTCATGGCATCCCTTCTGCAACGGAGGATTACTCTTCACTCATTCAAAGAGAAGTCTCTTCTTCTCAGCGTATTAAAGATCGTGAGACTCTTATCCCATTGCGCCAGACTGCAAGAGAGCAACATGCACAGTGTCTTAAATATGTTGAAGCTATCAGAGGCGGATTAACAGAATTGCAAATGGAAGTTGGTGAGGATGATGCTGCAGCACAAAGATTGCATCAGCTAGCAGAAGGTCTTGCAGCGCTTCGATTCTCACTTTACGCGCCATCTGAAACACAGACTGTAGCTGGTGATGATTTCAATCAGGCCATTGCCCATTTAGAAGCACTACAGACAACTCTTGCGACGCTCTACGGGCAAATTCAAAGAGTCGAAGAGGATGTTGGTACACAAAGGACAGCAATCGAAACTATCCGCAACCTTACCGATACGCTAAAAGGACTACTTCATTTTCTTTATCAGAAACCATGACTCTCACTATTCGCGAACATGTGATGCCTCTCATTGAGGAAGAGGCTCAGCAACTCCTACGGCTGAGGCCACGTCAGGCAGAAATCATTCGACTGGCAATGGAGGATTTCAGGACTCTTTATGCCGAAAGAGTTTTTGAGGACATACCGCAATTACTTACTTTTTGCGCTGAAGTTGATCAAATGCCGTCAGTGCGTGATCTGCCCCCCGATCTTGTCGAACCTGTACGCGATTGCAGAAGGAGAATTGTGGCCACTGTTGCCCGTGAATATGTGCGTCAGCGAAGACTCACTATGAACGATATTGACCCAGACCGCGAAATGCGAAGAAGGACTAGACGGAGAAATCAAGACCGTCGCGAAAGAAATGCTGAAGAGTTACGCGGAGCTCTAGAAGATTATATAAGCCTTGCGGCTCAAGTGGGAGAACATGAAGTCCTTCAAGTCCTTATCTCCGCTGGAGTTATCTCAGAAGATGAGATTCCGCGTGCAGTGCGCATTCTCAGAAGTTATCTTGGACGATCGGCACGACAACCCGGCACAGGTGGGGATGACATTGATATTCTTGGCCACGATGAGGAAATTCTTGAAAGACAGACCGTAAGACGCGTTATGCAGCGGATGATCCGCAAGCGTATCTATGATGTATTTTTGGCACAAGGCGGAGATACTCTTGAAGATCATGAGCGTCTTAGAAGGGGCGCAGGAGGAGAGGCCGAAGGCGTAATGAGAAATATGGCTCAGAGAGCAAACGTGCCTTTTTCTCGGCATCAAGATTTGTTCAATGAAAGAAGGACATTCTTTGAACAAGCCGCAAATCTACCC
Organism: Patescibacteria group bacterium; assembly: GCA_038063355.1. GTDB lineage: Bacteria > Patescibacteriota > Gracilibacteria > Peribacterales > Peribacteraceae > 2-12-FULL-55-11. Next base: position 7,732 of record JBBTVH010000095.1, read on the forward strand.
CTTTTACCCTGTTTTGTTCGCACTATCCAACATCAGGGCAGATTGCATCCTCTTGGATCATGGAGACAACGTATTAACGTTACGGAAGCTCTTCGCCAACGACATGTATATCCAGCTCCAGAACCAGGTGGTGGAAAAACTTTTATTCCCCTTTGGCTTTTTGAGTTAATCAATGAGCAAAGACGTATGAATAACCAGCCCCGTGGGAAGATGCTTTATGTATCGCCAAAAATGGTACTTGATGACCTTCCTAATAGAGTGAGACCCAATACGGTGCAGGGACCCCCGAATCATTGCTATTACGTTCCTGGCCTGGAACCTACAGTTGGTGTCGTACAGGGCGGAATGACCATTGAACAAATGAATGCAGCACTCGCAAATGAAGTCGTTTTCTGGCCTTACTCCATGTTACACGCTACACGCGACGACGAGAGTCTCTACGAACGAATCATTAGCTACAGAGATCCTCAAACCGGCGTACCTTTTACGCAAGTAGTCTTCGACGAAGCTCAGCTCCTAAAAGGCAACGGTGAATGGAATCGCATTGGGTGGGAAATCGTACATCGAACGGAAGGACTCTATGACCAAGGGAATGTCATGTTCATGTCGGGGACTCCAGCGACAAATCATCTTGGAGATCTTCGTAATGTGGCAGAGATTCTTGAGCCTCGCACCGAAGGACAGGAGAATGTTCGAGGCAGGAGAAATAGAAATGGCGAACGCAGCCTACACCCCGCAGTTATGCGGAACATGCTTGAGCGCGTTATTATTTTGGATGACCCAGAAGAATGGGAAAGATTTGTGACAGTTTGTGACTATGATCTCTATGATGAGGAGTATCAATTTCTACGAACGATCATTAACGATGAAACAATGCATGCAAAGCAGAAGATCGACGCTTGTTTACTTGCAATACGATGTCCGCAACTCATGAGTAACACCCCGAATATGCGGTCTGGTCTTTTCGATTACATGACTATCCAATTGAATGACGATTTGACCCAAAAGAATACAGTGCTTGTTGGAGAATTCATGCGAAGCCAAGCGGTACTGAGAGAGCGCGATCAACAATCGAACGACAATGGTGATTCACTCGAAGAAGACGAGGAAGGACTCTACTTCTACGCTCGTTTGCAAGAGTACTGCGAGCGCTGGTCTAGCGAGCATGGAAATATTCCTGTGCATCTCCATGTCATTCATGGAAATACATCTGAACGCGACAGACAGACTGCATTCGCGCAGGCAGCAGAGTCTGATAGCTCTGGCACATCGAAGACTGTAATTTTCGCATACAGCTCTTGCTTGGATCTTGGAAAAGACCTGCGTTATATCCGTCGTATGATTTCACTGGAATGGCCTTATAACTCTCCACAGGCTCAGCAGCTCCTGAAGCGCTCGTTACGTGCTGGCAATACTGATATTCACATGACTGTCTTCTATGCACGTCGGACCATCGAAGAAGGCATCTTCCATTACGCTCAGGACAAATATCGCGATGTTCGTGCTTGTCTTTACGGGCAAGGAGGTATCACCGATGCTGAGATCCGACGCTTAAGTCAGCAGGAAGGTAATGATGAAGCTCCCGATATACGTATTCTTTCGCAGCTGGATTCTCCGGAACAGAGAGAAGAACGCATCCAGCGCTGGTTGCAGAATAGAGGAATGCGCGGATATAGAGATTTCTGGATGAGACACCGAGACGCATTTAGACAACGGTTAGAAACTGCCGATGCATCTGGCACAGGAGATCGGACTAGATACACAGCAAGCCTCGTGGCTGCACTTGAACAAGCCGGAGTCATTGAAGGTAACAATTACCTCCATGCTCACTCTAAGGGTCTTTCTTTAGATCGTATGCTACATCGTGTAGCTCCTCGTGAAGAACGCAATATTCTCAATATTGATGCCGTTGAATACATGTTGGAAGAGGGACGAGCTGCATATCGCAGAGAAGGAAATCGAGGTGAGCCGAGAGTCGTTGCTGGAAGCATTGCCGAAATTGGCAAACTTGTTGCGGATCGTGTCATAACCAGACATTCAATAGATGCAGTAGTTCTCGATGAGCTGGACTATGCACGATCAATACTCCCGCCCGAAGGTGAAGCGAGAATGAGTCAGCGTGCACGTGCAATTCGGGGAGCGCTTCATGCTCTTCGAGACGGAGGAACAATGGTGATTAACATTCCACGTGATGGCTGCACACAGGAAGAATTTGAAAGGTTCTGCACTCAGACACTTCCTGCCTTTGGTTGCACGGTGGTAAGGCAATGGACAGGCGAAGGTCGCTCGACAGACAACGAAGGTGACGCGCCATTCAGAATCTTTACTGTAGTGGCACGTAAGACAGCAAGACGAACGAAAGATGAAGTTATAGGTGCACTCTCAAATGATTCACTGCAATTCACTCACTCTGGTCGTTGGGGAGAGACCAGAGAAGCAACTCGATTACAGAACGAGAAGAGGAAAAGAAAATTACCCTCTCTCATCCACACTAAGTTTCAACTGGGAAGGAATATACTCGACAGCGACCTTGCTTCTCCTCAGCGTGCTCAACAGATTGTTCATTTGCGGGCATTGGAAGAAGCTGCACAGGTTGTGCGTTCCTATGCTGCGAATACTAGAGACTTTGCAGCCTTGTCTGCTGAGCAACGAGCAGAGATTGCAGAGTGGGGCGTTCAATTCCTGCCGCAGCTCTCTACAACAGCGCGTAGACCAGCTTTCCGCTTAGCTGCCTTCCCAGATCGAATCTTCTTCCCATACGATAGACAGTGGGAGGCTCCGGAGGCTTAGGAAGCTAAGACCTACTAGGAGTTAGTGTCCATAAGTACGTGAGTTGTATTTCCAATTACCCGTCAAAAAATGAATGGCTCATATAAGCCATAATTTAGGTGGAGCGGGTGAACGGAATCGAACCGTCGTCACCAGGTTGGAAACCTGGGGTAATAGCCATTATACGACACCCGCAAAAGAAGGAATGCCGGATAATCTTAGGATATCGCGTTTGCTCTGAGAAGAGGATACGGACTGGTTTTTTAGGCGACTGGCTATATGGTTGCTCTGAGCAAAAACTCCAATGCAAGGGCGCAGATCATATAAAGTGCAGGTTTGAAGAGAATGAGTGCAATAAGCGTACCGATCCATAGGATCCTCCATTGACAAAGGATAAATAATAATTAAAATACAATTATGTCTATTGGCATTCCTCACTCATCAGATGTGATCCCTACAGGTACAGGGCTTGTTCAATCTGTTGAGTGTCGAGGTATTACATATGACTCTGAAAACAAGATAACTACTGATTTATTTGAAAGGCCGGTGGTTGCTCAAATTACAACTTTTGCTAATGGAGTGAGGCGTGTTTGTTGTCCCAAGGCATATCACAACCGATTTTCGAAAGATGATGGTGAAATGCGATGTAATAGCGTAAATGGGAGGCCATGTATTTACGCATGGAAAGACAAGCGAGAATCCAAATGATATGTATCTCTAGATGGGATTGCAGTTGTAATAATTTCCGGTAAACCGCTCTAATGTCCTTGGTCTTTTTTGATAAACCTCACAATTTCCCCAAATCCAATTCCTGATCCATCGCGATTTGCGCGAGGAATTCATGGTCGTGGCTGACCATGATCATGCCGCCTTCGTATTCGTTTAAGGCCTGCGCGATTACCGGGATATGACGGAAGTTGATGTGGTTGGTGGGCTCATCAAGAATCAGCAGCGTGGGTTTCTGGAGCATGAACCGCGCAAAGCAGAGGAGTCCTTTCTGGCCTTCGGAGAGCGATCCGACTTTGTTCTGGACCTTGTCGCCGGGCAGGAGGAAGCGCGAAGCTGTTGCGAAAATATCCTGACGATTCGGTTTTTCCATGGCTTCATACAATGTGTCAAACACAGTTTTATCCATCGGAAGGCCCGAGAAATCCTGACGGTAGTATCCCACGTTCACGCCCGGCGTGATCAGAGCGCCCTTCTCTTTGCCGGTGGCTAGGCTTTCCAGAAGCGTGCTCTTGCCTATGCCGTTGGGGCCGGTGATAAGGACACGATGGCGTTTGCGCACGGTGATTTCCGTCTTTTTCCTGGTCGGTTTGTGGTCCTTCATGACGGTGAGAGACGTAATTTGCACTAGAGGCTGGCTGAACTCGGAAATGTCGATGGTAAACGGGGGAATAGTCTTCTCCTCCTGGCGCACGTCGACTTTGTTTTCCTCTGCCTCCTCTACGGCACTGCGCATTTTGCTCGCGAGTTTGCGCATTTTTCCGCCTTTATGGGAGAAGAAGTTGATCTTCTCCTTCTGGTCGATGATGTCTTTTTCCATCCGCGCATTCAGGCGCTGTTCGCGTTCGATCTGCGCTTCGATCTGCTCGACGACGTCGAAGTAGTCGCCCACGTACTGCTGCACTTTGTGGGTGAAGTGATCCAGGTGGAGCACGCCGTGCGTGAAACTGTTGAGGAAGGTGGCATCGTGCGAAATTACGATGCAGGTTTTGTCGTAGTCGATGAGGAAACTCGTCAGGTGGTCGATGCCCTGGGCATCGAGGTTATTGGTCGGCTCATCGAGCAGCAGAATGTCCGGTTCTTGGATCAGCGCGTACGCCAGAAGCAGCCGGGCCTTCTGACCGCCGGAGAATGCAGATACTTTTTTCTCCAGTGGTGCATGGAGATGCACGGCATCCAGCACGCGCGCGATATGTTTCTCTAGGTCGTATTTCTTTTCGGAGAACGCACCCGTGAATAATTGCAGGACAGTCTTCTCCAGATCCTCCTTCGCCACGACCTGCTTGGCGATGCCGATGGTCGTTCCTTTTTTAATGTGGATCTCTCCCTCCGTCGGCTTCATCTCGCGCATGATCATCTTAAAGATTGTGCTTTTCCCGGCGCCGTTCTGGCCTACAATGGTCAGCTTGGCGTTCTCGCGGACGGAGAAACTCGCCTCGGTGAGTACCGCTTTTTTGTGATCGTAGTGAAACGACACGTCCTGAAACCGCAAGATGACATCGCCGTGGTCCATAGAATAAAAAAAATGAAGAGACGCGCCAGTGTAGGCAATATTCTCGTGCCCGGGTAGTGTTTACGGGGTTTTCTCGATCGCATTGCGTATCGCATCGTCATCCGGCTTCGTCCACGGATGACACGAAAGGAGTCTCCGGATGAGACGCGGCGTTCCCAGGATCACCCCGTGCCGCTCAATCACTTGTTTCCCAAACTCCGAGCACGTCGGATGATGTGGGCAGTAGCCGTGGGGGAAGAGATGTCGCAGTGGTCCATGATCGGGAGAGAGGGTGGACTGATAGAGAGTGATCAGCCGGATCAGAGCTTTCCTTGGAAGGCGTAGAGTATTACGTATTACGTATCCAGTATTAGGTATTCGCATGCGGATACATAATACGTAATACTTGATACTTCATACTCACAATTGCGTTGAAAAACGAAGCAGAGTAGATTTCCCTCTATGGACTTTGCCATCTCCGCCCGCGATGCCCTCCTCGGTCTCCAGATCCTGATCTCCCTGATTGTGGTCGTGGTGCTCTATCACATCCTCTTCATTGTTGTGGATCTCCGGAAAGTTCTCCGGAGGATCGACGACATCACCGAGCAGGTGGAGGCGATCATCTTAAAGCCTATTTCGCTGGCCGATCAGATTCTGGGGAAGGTGATGGAGATGATGGAGAGCGGCAGCGGGAGCGTCGTGAAAAAAGTGAAGAAGCATAGAAAAGGGAAGCACACCATAGATGCATAGACGATTTGGGATTTACGATTGATGATTTGCGATTTGCTGCATGCGGCTGCAAATCGTAAATTTG
>JBBTVH010000096.1:0-6318 GCA_038063355.1 Patescibacteria group bacterium
TACCCATGCATCAGGCGTGCAGGGGATTTTACTCGAAGGAGCGCGCATGGATGAAACGAAGGCCATCCCTGAGCTTCTCGAAGGATCAGCCCTCATCGCATCGCATGCTCCGGTTGAACTGCGTGCGGGTGCGTTTCGCATTCAGTCGCTCGGTGGCGGATATCACATTACCAAAAGCGGGAACGGCATCACGGTGGCTGCGCTTACCGCTCCCGTGCTTCTCACCAAAGGCGCTCTGCGCGCCGTGGTGCCTGCGGGCATGCAGTGGAAGACCATGGGGGAATCCTTGCCTCTCTGGAAAGAGGGGGAGCAGGCCTGGATGGACGCGCGCGCCGTTCGCCCGTTGCCAAAGCGTTTCCGGGACGAGCAGAGCCAACGCCTGCAGACGATTCTCATCAAAAATAGTCTCCCCGAAGCCCGAGTGCAAATTCCGCTGAAGCCTGAGGCCGGAGTCGCGGAACTGCCCGAAGCAGGAAACCGTCGCGCCGCCGAATGGTCAGAATCTGTTCTCGGCGTCCTGCGCTCGCGCGTGGAATCCGACGATACGCTCACGGTACAGGAACTTCTTCTGCGCCCGGATCTTGCCGAAGCATTTTCCACTCCGCGGGCTCGTGGCATCGCTGCGGCTTTGCTCTTTTCCGAAGATCGTTCCTCTGCCATGCAGCAGCAATTGCTCCCGATTTTGCTTTCCCAAAGCGACCTGTGGCTCCTGCTTTCGCTCCATCCTTCCGTTTCTACCGTGACATGGACGCTCCCGTCGCCTGCACATGACGGCGAAACCGCTGCGCTTCGGTTTCTCCTGTTCCCGTACGCGGATAGGAGCGACGCGGCAGGCCATGCTTCCGCATGGAGCCGCTGGCAGGAAGAACTGCTCGCATCGGTACAAGCTTCTGCTGATTCTGCCTCCATCGGCAGCGAACTGATCGTCCGCCTTGGAGCGCTCGCAGAGTCACGCGAAGAGGGCGGATACCCCGCGCGGGCACGGTTGATCGCTGCAGCATTATTCTCGCTTTCCAAAAACATTCCTTCCGTTTCCCCGGAGGCACGCAAGACACTTTCCATACTTGAGCGCCTAGACAGAGTGGAAGGGCAGGTGCTCGCGGATCCTACTTCCTCATCCCCTGTCGAAGCTCCTGAAATAATGGATGCACCCGAAGCGCTCTTTGATGCTCTGTTTGTGGAATCGCAGGCGCGCGAAATGCTCCGCAGCGCCGCCGCCGCTTTCTCTCTGGAAACCCGCGTCATTCCGCTGAATCCGCACTCCGCCCTGGTGGAGAAGATTGTCTTTGCGGGGAACGGCCGCGACCGAACGCTCGACTTCACGCTCGATATCGCGCGCGGTGAAATCTCGCGCATCCGGGAGAAGGGAGAGGAGTATGCCTATGCGCTGCCGATCGCGGCGTTTGTGGAATGGATCCGGCGGTAAGAAAAGATTGCATATTGCAAATTGCAGATCGCATTTTTTGCAATCTGCAATTTGCAATTGTCCGTTTTTTATCAGACCGACTTCTTGCTCCCGAATCCCACAGCAAGGCACAGCACTGCAATCGCGGCGTGGAGGTAATTGTCCTCCAGGTTCGCGTGGAAAAGACCCACGATGTCTCCGTCCATCGCAAATCCCAGAACCGCGACGATGCCGTAGATGAGGCCGAAGATGATCAGGAAGAGCCTAGAATGCCCGTACGAGGCCGAGGCGAAGAGCGCCACAAGGCCCGAGACGATATGCACGAGGTTGTGCACCGCAGAGACCTCGAAGACGAGCAGTGTCCCATCAACAAAGAATCCTGCGATTCCGATGACGAGCAGCACGATCCCGAGGATTTTCGTGACAAGTTTCACGAAGGGGGTCATGAATGGAAGGGGGAAGAGATATTTCCGTCTATTCTACGCTTTCTGTGGATCGGGCAAGGCCCGCGGGTTGCCCGATTTTACAAAACGTTGTGGATTCATAAACGCTGCATAGAGCGGTATCAGCAATAAAAATTCTACAGAACGAACTGCATGTTTTTCAAAATGAGGAGTGCATTGTCAGTGATGGTGGGCGACGGCAGACTTGAACTGCCGACCTCGACATTATCAGTGTCGCGCTCTAACCAGCTGAGCTAGTCGCCCATGGAACTCAAGGGTACGAATGAATGCGTTTCCCGTCAACGGAGAGAAGGGACATCCTGGGGACTTTGGGGAAACCTGAAATCCTTTCTCCTCCACAGCGCCACCCCTTCACTTTCCGGATGCGTGAGGGGCTGCTCTCCGAAGAGCGCGATCTGCTCGTATTCCCGCGCGAGCCAAGCCATAACGTCGGCGCCGTATTCGGGCATCTTTCCATACAGCGGCAGACCGAAGACACTCGTGTCTTTGTGGGTAATCAGGATGAAGTCCGGCCGGCGGGCAAACAGCTCGCCTTCCATGCGGTCTTTTCCGAAGATGTAATACTCCGTGCGCATCATGTTGAGCACGGGAATGCCCAGTGGAAGGCGCAGCAGGTAATTGACCATCGCGCCTTCGGGGATCGCGGTGAGCGTGGATCCCGTCGGTATGAGTTCGGGCGCCTTCTGAAGGAAGGCTGCGAACGGCCGGTTCATGGATGTATCGGAAACGAAAAATGCGTCAGCTCCCGCGCCGATCGGGATCGTTTTGCGGCTGGAAAGCACCTGGTCGATGCGTGCCTTGCCTCCGACTTCCATTCCCATCGTGAGCACCACGAAGAGGAGAAAGATGCGCGCGCCCTTTTCCCCTGCTGTCCGTCGGACCATGTGCGGCACCGCCGTCAGCAGTACTGCCATGAAGAGTAGATACGCCGGCATGGCGTGGACAAAGCCGTAATAGCGGATGCTGGGCTGCAATGCGATCTTGCCGAGCATCACGAGTGCAAAGACTCCCATGACGACCGTCATCTGTTCCCACGGTGAAGCGTGTGTGCCGCGCGTATGCACGCGGTAGATGGCGACAGCCGTGATGCCGAATGTGGAGAGCGTCAGGAAGGTTCCGTGCAGGAGCGGGAGGACCCTGCGTGCGAGCAGAAAGACGGTGAACATCCCCATAACGGCGAAAATCGTTCCCATCAAGCGGTCGTTTCTGTTCCAGAGGTCTACGGCTGCGAAGAAAAAGAGAAGCCACAGGATCACGACCAGGAGCGCGGCGATCTGAAAGCCTAGGGCAGCGAAGGGGTGATCCCATCCTCCGACGTGCAGGAAAAAAGGAGAGGAACTCACGGATGTAGAAAGCAGCGCATGCAGCGTGGCGAACGCCGAGGCAAGCGCAGCGGTCCACGGCATTGTCCGGCTGAGTGCGAGCACCGCGATAGCAATGACGACTCCGGCAGACGCCAGGGACTCAGCCGCCCCCCGTAGAAGCAGTCTTCGGGGCGTCCCGGCCCTCAGGCGGCACCACATCCATGCGGCGCACGCTGCTGTGAGCGCGACGGAGACTTCGATGCGCGTCAGCCACACGAGCCCGTATGCCGCTCCTGCGAGGAGTGCTTCCCGGGTGCGTTCTGTTTTCTGCCAGCGATCCAGCGCAAGAAGCGTGAGGAGCGAGAGCGCCGTGCCGTGGGTGAGCTCATGGACGAAGGGCGAGACAAAATTGAAGTTGTTGTATTCTTTGTCCACGGAAAATCCGAACACGATCAGAAACACGCAGGCAAGAAAACTGCTCACAGGAAGACCGCATGCCCTGCGGGCAAGGGTGAGGATCTCATAGGCGATGGCAACCGCGATACAAATGTTGGCGACGAAGATGGTGCGCAGCGATACGCCAAAAAGCCAAAGCAGCAGCGCGTTGAAGTGCGGAGAGAGCGGGCCTTTGAAGTATGCGATGTCCGTGTACAAATGCTTTCCTTCCGTGATGGACCATGCGGCCGTCATCTCCTGCCCGAAATCCACATTCACGACACCGTAGGTCTTCCAGCGGAGTGCTGCGAGAAAAAGCCCGGTGATGACGGGAAAGAGAAACCAGGGAAGATCGCGCCGGGAGGGTAAGGCTCCGGTAACAGATCGCATGTTACCGGCTGTAAATCGCGGTAACGCTTTCGCCGCGCTCCACATTGCCGATGACGCGTGCGAGCAGGGGGGCGATGGGGAGCACCGTGAGGCCGCGGATCGCGCTTTTTTTAACGGACAAGCTGTCGGTAACAACTATTTCCTTGAATTTCGCTTTGTTCAGCCGTTCTACAGCTGGGCCCGAGAAGATCGCGTGCGTGGCCATCGCATAAACGTCCTTGTTTGCTCCGCGCTTGAGGAGTTCGGTGCGTGCGGCGGCAAGGGTGCTAGCGGTATCGATCATGTCGTCGACGATGACGCAGGTGCGCCCGGCGACTGCTCCGACGACTTCCAGGATCTCTGCACGGTGGTGTTCCGGGCGTGTCTTATGGAGGATCGCGAGGTCCGCACCGACGAGGTCGGCGAATTTCTTAGCGGTTTTTGCAGAGCCGATATCCGGCGCGACAATGACGAAGTCTTTGAGTTTCTTGCTCAGGAGGTAATCCGCGAAGATCGGGCGGGCGTCGATGACGTCCACGGGAATCGAGAAGAATCCCTGGATCTGGTCAGAGTGCAAATGCATCGTGATCACGTGGTCCGCGCCGGATTCCTCAAGCAGATGCGCGACGAGCTTTGCGGAGATGGGTTCGCGCGGCGCCGAGACGCGGTCCTGGCGCGCGTAGGGGAAGTGCGGCATCACGACGTGCACGGACGTGGCGAAGCTCAGCTTGGCCGCTTGGCACAGCAGGAATAGCTCCATCAGATCCTCATTCGGATGGAGCGTGCCGGTCTGCAGCAGGTAGACGTCCTTGCCGCGGACGGATTCCTGGAAGCGGACATAGCGCTCTCCATTGCTGAAGGCTTTCAGGACGATGGTGCCGAGGTTCACCTTGAGTTCCTTGGCAAGCGCTTCGGCGAGGTGTGGGTGGCTGGATCCGGAGAAGAGGTGCATGGCGGGTAGCGTAGCAGAAGGGGAATTGGGTTGTCATTAGTAGAGACGTGCCGCGGCACGTCTCTACTGTTAGCATACGACCATGCATGTCCGCCTCACCACCTGCCGGGGCGCCTCCGTCGTCGACCGCGGCGGCGAGTTTCTCGGGACGCTTTCGGGCGTCTTCCTCCATCCCGACACGGGGAAGGTGGAGGGGATTTTCGTCGCGGTGCCCGCGGGACTCACCGGCACCGAGCATCCTTTCTGCGCTGTTGAGGACATCATTCACTGGGGCGCGGTGGTGCAGATCAGCGGACGCGACGCGCTTGCACCGCTCGAAGACCGCATTCGCCTGGCGCCCGTCATTGCAAGCGGCCGCACCGTCTTAGGCCAGCCCATCCGTACGGAGAGCGGCAGGGCACTCGGCACCTGCAAGGACGTCCAGTTCGACACCGAGAAGATGCGGGTGGAGTGGCTTTTTCCCAAAAAATTTTTCCGCTGGGGCGTGGCGCTTCCCGTCACTGACATCATCGAAGTGCGCAAGGACGCCATCATCATCCGCGACGGCATGAAGGCCCAGGCGGAACCGGCGGTGGAGAAGGAGCCCGTGAGCTACGAAGCGTTTTCGGAGATCGTGGGGCAGCAGCCGACGAGAGGAAAAATAGCTTCTTAGGTTCTTAGCTTCTTAGGACGACACTTTTCTTAAACGTGCATTGCTAAGAACCTAAGAAGCTAAGAACCTAGTTCCTAAAAAAAGCCCCCCTCGCGGGAGGCCTTTTTGGAAGGCGTGCGAAGATTATTAAATCCCGAGCGTCTCGGCAACGAACTGCACGATTGCGCGTGCGAGAACGATGATTACAAGACCGATGATCACGTAGATGATCGTCTTTTTCGCCTTGTCCTTCTCGGATTCTTCCCCCTGGGAGATCACGAGGCGGATACCGGCGACCACGATGAGCACGACGGCGACGAGGGCCATGAAGTTGAGGACTGCCTTGAGGATATCGATGATTACTGTGCGGATGTCGGCGTTGGTGCCGATGATATCGGGAATATTGCCGATGCCGTTGGCAGCCCACGCCTTGCCGGCGAAGAGCATGCTCGCTGCAAAGGCAGTGCAGCGACTGAGCGTGGAGCGGATGGAAATCATGGAAAAGAGGAAAGAAGTAACTAAATTGCACTCACTTTTACACCTTCCGTTTTCCTTGCGCAAGGAAGCGGAATGTCATAGAAGCTGCAATCGCTTGACGTAAAATAAGAACAAGTTTGCTGTAACCGAAAATTCTAATCCTTGCTCAGCAGATCGACGCCGAGCAGGACCAAAGCGGGTAAAGCAAACCAGAGATCGCGCTGTTCAAGCATGATGCGCAGGATCATGCTTTGCTCGAGGAGTGGCTGGATCCACGGGAT
>JBBTVH010000097.1:0-9250 GCA_038063355.1 Patescibacteria group bacterium
TCTCAAATTTTCCCTCCCATCCCATGGTCCGGTCTTCCTCTCACCGCCGCTATCGCTCTGCACCCCGCAGACACCGCAGTGGCATCGTCACGCGTCCGTTCGTCGCGTTCCTGCTCATCGCCTCGTTTGGCATTCTCTTCGCGGGATGCGGATCGCCGCCACCGGAGGAAGATGTGTTTACCTTCACGGAGGAAGACGTGGCGCGGTTTCGGGAGCTTTCGGGATCTTCCACAGCGTCGGGATCAGGGGAAACGGCAATGGAGCCGGGAATCAAACTGACGGGAACGGGAGGAGCGTCGAGCAGCCTTCCGAAGCTCGATCTCACCATGGCAAAGACCTACAGCGCCGTCCGGTCGGGACCCGCGGCTACGGGCGAGGATCTGTACCGCGTCACAAACGCGTATCTTAATGTGCGCAGTGAAGCCAAGGTAACGGCTACCGAAGTGGCGCGCCTTGCGCAGGGGGACACGCTCACCGTCGTCGACTTCATCGACGCGGCATGGGCGAAGGCGAAATTGAGCGACGGCAAAGAGGGATTCGTCTCCACGCGCTACATCGCCAAGCTCGTCTCGGAAGAGCAGCTCGCCGCGGAGCGCAAGAAATATGAAGGTGTGTACTTTGTGGATTTCGGATTTTTGAATGTACGAAAGTCGCCGGATGCCGGTAGCGAGAAAATCGAGGAACTTCCCGGGCAGGCGCTCGTGCGCCCTATTTCCATGGATAAAGTCTGGGCGCGCGTGCCCTTCGCGCAGGGCGAAGGCTACGTCGCCGTGCAGTATCTCTCTCCGTTCACGCCGCAGTTTCTGGTGCGTCAGGAGTCGTATAAGCTCCCGATCCTCCACTACAAGCTCGCTTCGGGTGACGATACGCTCGTAGCGCTTCGCAGCCACATCGCTGCGCTCAAGCAGCAGGGCATCACCCTGTGGACGCTCCGCGATCTTCGTGAGCTCGTTCTCACGCAGGAAGATCGCGACGTTCGCGTGCCGCCCAAGGCCGCCGTGCTTGCGATCTCCGATGTCACCGCGAAAAACATTCAGGAGGTCTCGCAGGCATTGCAGGCAGCAGGAGTATCCGCGACGTTGTTTCTCCGCACCTCGGACATCGGCATAGGTGGCATCACCGAGAAAACCGTGCTGACCCTCGCGGCCAACGGTTTCGACGTCCAATCCGGTGGCCACACAGGCGATGACCTCCGCTCACTCACCAACGCACAGATGCAGCTCGAGCTCCAGCAGAGCCGTGTCCTTCTTGAAGAGATGACCGGAAAGTCGGTCTTCGCGATCGGCTACGCCATCGGGGGTGTAAACGAGCGCGTCATGCAGCTTGCCGGCGAAGCGGGCTACCTCTTCGGCCTCGGCGCAGCACCCGACGCCACCTTCGGCCGCAATCAGTTCCTGCGGCTTCCGAGCTTCATCGTCTCCGGATCGATGACACCCGAAGATGTCGTCTCGATCATCCAGGGGGATGAACAGGCGTCGCTGGGCAGAAACGCCATCTATGTCGGACGGCGAAGGACGATCGATACGGCTCCGAGCTCCAACCGCGTTCAAGGCATCTATCTCGCCTTCGTGTAGAGCTACCGCCCCATCAAGTTATCAATCTGATTCTGAAACTGCTGCGACCACCCGCTTCCGGTGCGCTGCATCATTGCGGCGGATTGCTCTGCGGCCGAGCGCGAGATTTCGAGAAGCATTTCGTCCCAGTGTGCATAGGTGAACCACACGCTCCAGATCAGGATAATGAGCGGAATGAAATGGATAATGCTTCGGACAAATCCACCCCACGTGCGCATTTTGTCTCTCTTGTTCATGTGTTCGAGGATATCGACGATCCTATCCAGCTTTTGCTCCGCTGAGTTCGTGGTCGGTTTTTGCGGAGGCTTCTGCATGGGAATTGAAAATTGAAAATGGAAAATTGAAAATGAAGTTGCTTCGTCAGTATGAACGTTTATTTTCAATTTTCAATTTTACATTTTCAATTAAAAGCCTCTTTTCCACTTCCGCATCATCTCAAATCCTCGCGTAAGGTAATACTTTTTTGTAAGGGGGATGTCCTGGCAGTGCATCAGGTTCAAAAGATTTCCTCCGAAGCCGGTCTTGAAGAGCGTGACGCCGCCGAAGGGGTGCTTGGGTTCCGAGATCTTAAATCCTTCCTCCGTGAGCGTTCCCGGCGCGATGCCCCAAAAGTTATAGACGCGGTCTCCGCGCTTGAGTGCATCCCGAATCGCGGTCCACTGCAGGAGATAACTCGCCGGGATCTTATTGTGGGCGTACGAACTTGCGCCGTGGTGGTAGCTTGTCTCGCCGTAAGTATGCATATGGATCGATGCAGCGATGACATTGCCCTGGTAGCGCGCGAGGTAGAGCGTACATTCATTCCTCGGAGCAAAGCGCACGACCTGCGCACGGAAGAACGCGTTGGTGTAGGGCGTAAAGCCGTGACGTTTGCGGGTTTCATCATGAAGCGTTAGGAAATACTGCAGATCATGCACCGGGTCTTTGGAGGCTTCGATGGTGACGCCTTCTTTTTCGGCGCGGCGGATCAAATTACGCGTTGTTTTCCTCATCGCCGCGAATACATCTTCTTCCGTGACAGCTTTCTGCAATCTGCAATCTGCAATTTGTTCGGAGTTCGATTGCAAATTGCAAATTGCAGAGTTCCAGGGATCTGGATTCTGCAGTGGCAGATACCAGATGTGCTCGGCGAGGAGGTGGAGAGGCGACGGTCGTGCATGGTGTATGGTGAGTGGTGAGTCGGGAGTTGTGAATGAGCTGATGCGGAGAAATGCACAGTCACGTGCAATCGCTTCCGTACGAAGGGATTTCAAAATTTCCTCCGCGGCGTGTTGATGTGTCACGATCGGACCATAGGAAACGGCAAGATGCTTTCCGCGGCGTGCAGGAACGAAGATTGCCTGGCAAATCCCTACAGTCTGATCGCCTTCTTTGGCAACAAGTCGGATCGGTTCCTGGCCGCAGTCCCGATGCACTTCACCCATCGTCCAGCTTTGTAGAAATGGACGGTACTGCTGCCCGCTTAAGAATTGATCCCACTCATGGGGGTTGGTGGCTTCTTGAATAGTTATCGAGGGCGCATTCTGAATGCGGAATTCGGAATTCGGAATTTTTGTTTCATTCCGCATTCCGCATTCCGCATTCCGCATTTTCGTCACCTCTACAATTGCTGTCGTTAATCTCTGCGCTTGCTTCAGCGACATGGTCGGATGTGTGGGGAGACTCAGGATTTCCTCGCAGAGCGCTTCCGCATGAGGATCGCTTCCAGTGGCGTAGCCGAGAGCCTCTTTATTTGTGCCCCGCGGGCAGATGACGCAGCCCGTCCAGCCATCATCAAGAAAGATATTGTCTGCTTTTAGGGATTCCCGGATCGCGTCGGCGTTCTTGAAGAAGAGAGGGAACTTCTGGAGGGGATAAGTTACTGGTTGCTGGTTACTAGTTACTAGTTGGATGCCTGGGAGGACATTCCATCCGTGTTTTCCACACTCATTCATGTACAAGTGCGTGAGCTCTCTGCGATGCGCATTGGTTGTGGGCAATTGTTTGAAGGAATACTGCGCGAGTGCGGCGCAAGCATTCGGAATCTTTCGCAGCCGCAGGATCATGTTTCCCTGTTTTTCTTCCGGGGTCACAATCGGAATCAGAAGCCGGAGCTTTTTGCAGAGTGCGAGGTAGATCCTTCCGAGTCCGATCACGTAGAGCGCGCGTGCTTTGCGGTAGATCAACGGGTATAGGAGATACCGTGCAATCATGGAGAAAGGGAGGCTGCCCGCATGTGACTCCGATTCTTTCAGTGCAGCGGAGATATCTGTTTTTCGGGAAATCACCGCGCCGCCGGAGACACCCGAAATGGCTTTGTCCCGACCAAAACTTAGGATCGCGTATTCTCCCGTCCGTGCAATCGGTGAAGCGGGATCATTCGGAAGCGTGTGCGCGCAGTCCTCAATGAGGATGATCTTGCGCTCATCACAGAGCGTACGCAGACGTTTCAGATCCGCCGGAATCCCGAACGTGTGCTGCGCGATCACCGTGCGCGTGTGTGGCGTGATTCTTCGTTCTACATCATCGACAGCCAGGTTCAGCGTATCGCCGTCGACGTCCGCATACACGGGAACGCCTCCGGCAGCATGAATCGCATTTGGAACCACCACGCAGGTGTAGGCCTGCACGATTACTTCCTCGCCATTCAACAGTTTCATCGCACGCAGGAGCGCCGCAAGTGCCTCGCGGCCGGAAGAGAAGAGGAAGACGTCGCCTAGGAAGGATTGCTTCAGTGCGGAGCGCAACCGCTCCCGATCATTCCCGTTGCGCCACTTCCAAGGTTGGAATAAGAGGCACCAGCTGCGTAATGCAAAACCAATCGTCGCATGAGGGCCAAATGTATGGTGAATAGGGAAGTTCACGAGTGGGGGAGGAGTCGTTCGATTGTGGATTTCGGCATTCTTCCGAGGCAGACCAAGAGAGAGCCGGCACTCACGGGTGTTATTTCTTTAGAATATATTTCCACATTCTTGCCGTACCCTTGCGCAAAGAATTGAGCTAATTTCTTATTCAGAAAGATCACTCTAGGGAACACCGGCACACACTGCTGGCCGAGTTCCCGGTGCACCGAAAGCGTTTCTTTCCCCTGCTCGATGATGCCCGACGTGAGGAGGATTTTCTGGGACGCCGGTCGGCTCTCCGCCCAGCGAATAGCCGCTGCCGCGCTTTCGGGGCTGCAGTTGTGAGTGTCATTGAGAACTGTCACGCCGTTTCTCTCTTCCACGGAAAAAGTGCCGGGGAGGGGAGCGAAGCGCGAGAGGCGTTCGGCGATCACGGCATGGGGAATTTTGAGGTGCTCCGCGACTGCTATCGTCAGAAGAACGTTCGTCACGTTGTGGGTGCCATGCAGTGGCAACGAGAACGGGGTCTCTCCTACCCGGAAGCGAATGCCGCGAGGCGTCTCTTCAATGTCGAAGGCTTCACAGTCGCTTGGGCCGCCCGTTCCCACGGTCGTCACGGGACAACGCGCACGGGTTCTGAGTTTTGTCGAGAGCGCACTGTCGATGTTGATGAACGCGTGCCCGTGTTCCGGAAGCGCCTCTACGAGTTCGCCTTTGGCTGAAAGAAGATCCTCCTGAGATCCAAAGAGCGCTATGTGCTGTGTGCCGATGGCGGTGATCACGCCGAGATTCGGCTGTGCGATGGAGCAGAGGAGAGCGATTTCGCCGCGGCGGTAAGCGCCCATTTCCACGACGTAGACGGAAGCTTCTTGGCTTCTTAGCTTCTTAGCATCGAGGTTTTTGAGGAGCCAGCGCGCAACACCAATTTCGCTGTTCACATAGGCCGACGTGGCAATGGCATCTTTTCCGAGCGCACAGGCGAGGAGTTCTTTTGTCGTCGTTTTTCCCATCGAACCTGTGACACCGATGACGGTGATCTCCGGATGCGCGGAGCGAAGTCTGCGCGCGCGGTTCAGAATGCGCTGTTTCAGGAAGGTATCGAGCGGCAACAGGAGCGTCCATGCGAGCATCACAACGAAAGACTCCGTGAAGGGCAGTACAATAATCAGACTGCGAAGTGGGTGTGTTTCGATGACGTTTCCGGGTTTATCGTATCCCGTCGTTGTGTATTCCCAGAAGAGAACCAAAAAGAGGGTTGTGAGTAATACGCTGAGCGCCACTATGCTTTTGGCTTTTTGCGTCCAGACCGGAAGCGGCTGTCGTCGCAAGGTGATCTGGAGGATGGAGAGAGTTGCAAGGCCTGCTGGAAGGAGCAATCCCCAGACGGACAGCAATCCTTCCGAGTGATTTTCTCCGTATCCCATCTGTATTGCGAGAACAAGAATGAGAAAGCCCGCTGCCCACGTCGCGCCTACGAGTATACGAAGTGGGTTCAGAAATGTTCGGAAGGCGCCTTCTTCCCGCGCATGATCCATCAGGCGATCCCAGCGCCACTCCTTTATCTGCCACAGGTGGGCGAAGGTAAGGAGGGGGGAGAGCGCCGCTATGCCAAAACCGAGAAGTATGAGGCCGATGTGCACCTCTAAAGGGTACTTGAAAGGGCAGCTTCGCGCACGGAAACCGGCATTTGATAAAAATACAAATTTGTAGTATAATATCTTTGAACTTCCAAACACACACATGACAAACCGCAAACTGGTTCAGGGACTTATCGGTGCATACGCCGGATTCGTTGTCGGCGTTACGGTTCTCGGTTCATCGGTAAACCTTCTCGGAAGTGCGCTGAACTTTTTCACGGATCCCACCTCCACGCAGCGCCTTGCGGAATTCGACGATGACGGCGACAACATCCCCGACCTCATCAATGGACCGCGCATTCTTGAAATCTTCCGCTCCGCCCCCCATGTCTTCGCGCCGCTCTTCGGGCACCCGACGATGGTCCCCAACATGATTCGCCTCGATGACGCCTTTGAAATGCCGGGTACATCCACGCACCCCGCCGCTCCTGCAAAAACCGAAGAACCGACGGGCGCTTTCGACGCTGTTGCGCCGAAGTGGTCGTTGGAGGAAATCCGCGTGTCCAATGAATTCCAAGGAGGAAATGCCGCTCCAGGCATGTACATCGTGCCCTTCGCGTCGCCTTCCTCGAGCCTGCCGGCGAAGCTCATGATGTCGCCTCCGGGCCCTCCGTCGAGCACTCCGCCTGCGGTCACGGCTCCCCCCCCGAACACGCCACCGGTCTCAAGTGCCCCTCCGACATCTGTGCCGCCGACGGCAACTTCTTCTTCGAGTGCCAGTAGCGTTAATATCTGTGAGGATGGCGAGGATAACGACGGCGATGGCAGATCTGATGCGACGGACGACGACTGCGACAGTGAGTATAACCTCGAAGAAGGTACTTCCTCCAGCACTGCAAGTATCTGTGAGGATGGCGAGGATAACGACGGCGATGGTTCTATAGATTCCACGGACGTCGATTGTGATGCCGGAAGCGATTCCGGCGCAGATTCAAGCGATTTCTAACCGTACAGGAAAATTGACAAAATAGTGGCGCGATGGGCAGTTATTGCTCCATTCTGTCATGGTGCGGCCGCTCAATTCCCCTCATGATGCGACTTTTGCCCAGGGCCCGGAATTGGTCACAGGGAACAGTACACTTCGTAACGGAAGCGATCGTTCCTCCTGCGACACAGAAGAAGTTGGGTGTGAACACTGGAAGCAATTCCGTGCATGGCTTTTGAGCACTGGGATTGCCGATGCGCTACAGGAAAAGTACCCCAATCTTCCGCGGCAAGACGAGGCGACATCGGTGGAGATAGCACTCCGTTGCGGAGGCATGCCTCCGTCCGTTGCCCATGCTCTAGAAAGCACGTTTGAGCGCGATCACGAACAGGGGACTGAAACGGGGTTGTGTCGCGATCTTCGCGTGACTAATTTTGCGCACTTGGGATCCGGCGCAACGTCGGATGTATATGCTGGATTCATACAAAATGCCGATGCCCTGCGTGAGGATGCAGCCCGGTTTGTCGCGGATCTGCTCTCGGATGAAAAACACAATGGGACTCTTGAGGAGCAGGAGGAACTCGTTCGGTTGGTGCAGGTCAATATCGATCGCATCATTGCGGGTACCGGACTCGTCGTCACGAAGGTCCTTCGCATGACAGCCAATACGAACCTGCATCAGAGAATGTGCAGGGAAATGCGCACTACCATTCGGAGGGGGAAGCAGATGCCGAACGTGCCGCCGATCATCGGCGGACTTACGAAAGGTAACGACGTGTTGTTTCATATGGAGCATCTACCTGGTGCAGACTTCCAGCGACTGCTCGATGCATGGGGGCTGCGTCCGACGCCGTTGCGTTTCAACAGCGATGTGGCGGCGCTTGCGGCGCGCGCGCTCGCACTGTCGGCGGAAGCGAACGTTATCCATCGTGACATCAAGCCCGCGAATTTTTTCCTCTCCAATGACGGAGGAATGCGTACGCTCGATCTCGGCTTCGTCCGCAATACCATGCACCAGTCACAAACCATCAGCCAGGAAGGATCTGCCCTGGGTACTCCCGATTACATCTCGCCCGAGGCCGCCCGCGGCGAACCAGGCATCGGTCCTGCTACCGACGTTTTTTCCTTGGGAGTGATGCTTGCGCGCATGTACACCGGCAGGATTCCATATCGCTCTGCCGGCGGGAAGGCTGTGCAGACAGTGATTCAGCGCTCAATGCTGTCGCTCAGTTCCCCTTTGGTGGAGCTGGATTTTCCTTCCGAGCTCTGGGAAGGGGAGGACCCGGTGCGGGCGCAGCAGTTCCTCGGGAGAGTGAAGTCCATGATTCAGCGCATGATCCATCCGGATGCGAAGCAGCGCCCTTCGCCGGAAGAGGTGGCGGAGTTCTTCCACTACTACAGCGGGTTCGGAGATCTCACGTTTGACGAGTTCATGAATCTGGAAACCTACGATGACGTGCGATTGCGCCCGGATCCGCCGTCTTCCGTTGCCGAGGGAGATTTCCCTGTTTTCCATGGCTATCCTTCGGACCGGGCAATGCTTGAGGCATTCATTCAGGGATCGCGCAATCGTCAGCGCACGCACGATTTTCTTGCGGTTCCGGAGTTCAGGCAGAAGAGCGGCGACACGCATCTGTCTCCAGCGGAAACTCTTCCACTTTCGAGTACAGGCAAGCCGAAAACATATTATGCGCGTACAGTCATCGGAGGCGCTGCCGTGCTTTCTCTAGCAGCCTTGGCACTGCTTTTCCCGCGTCGGCAGGAGCAAGCACCTGACGACCAGAATCCTTCGGTTGCCGTGCAACCCGACGAGCAGGGGAAGAAAGAAGAGTCTCTGCCGGCACCCGAGTTACCGAAGGCTCCGCTCAAGAGCATGGAGCTTGTCGTCGACGCAAATGGTATGCCGCAGGAATTCCGTCTTTTCCTCCATGAATCTCTCCGTGTAGAGGGTAAGGATCTGCTTCCGCTCTACTCTGGAAGCAACAGCGAACGAAAACTATGCGGCGCAGGCTTCGTTTTGCATGAAGCGGAATTCGCGCGCATTCTCAAGTTGGGGGATGTGGCACAGATACCCGCGTCTCTCCGCAAGATGATCCAAATGCAGGATGAAAGGACCGGAGGTTGCATGGGGTGGATTGTGGAGATTTCGGAAGAATTGCGGTGCGTGTGGATCACGGGCATTGGGATGTTTATCGAGACTCCGGAAGGCCTTGTTGTGTACTTTGATACATCACTGGAAATGATGGCCTCGCGCAAGGAGGAATTCGTCCGTTCGGATCTCTGGAAGAGCCA
>JBBTVH010000098.1:0-1538 GCA_038063355.1 Patescibacteria group bacterium
CATGCAGAAGAGCACACGATCACTTCGCCTTGAGCAAAACACCCCAAAGGTCTGACAGGGATTGTAGGTTTTGTGGGTTTGGTGGGTTTTTTGGGTTTATTGTGTTCGGCCGCCTTCCTTTCGCTTGCGAAACCCAATAAACCCACCAAACGTACCAAACCCACCAAACCCACAATGTCCCTTCATCCGCATTTCTCGGCACTTCTGTGGTACAATATATCCATGCATATGAGTCCGCGACTCTGCTGGGTATCCGGTGATCGCACACCGGAAAAGGTCTACATCACACGCGTATTTTGCTATGGCTCCTGGGAAGAATGGAAAGCGATGCTCAGCAGTTTTCCTGAAAGCGCCATCGAGGATGCTGTTTCCTCGCCCCTCTCCGGCTCGTGGACACCGCAGGGAAAAGCCTTTGCAGAAACCCTCTTCGATGTACCGATGCCGGAAAGCGCGATCATAACCTATCTCCCCACTGCCGATGGTACACAAAACAGATTCTCCGAAATGCGGTGAAGAAGACCGCCCTCTCCTGAATATTGTGTTCGGCCGTTTTCCTCTCGCTTGCGAAACCCAACAAACCCACCAAACGTACCAAACCTACCAAACACACAACTCCCCTTCATTGAAAAACACCGCCCGCACGCGCACAATCCTTTCATGCACGTCACCCACTTCGAAAAAGGATTCCAGTACTCCGCGGACCAGCTCCTTCTGATCGCCCGCAAAATCGGCAAACTTGCGACCTATTGCGGTCGCATTAAAGACGAGGCCTCCATGATCCGCGTGGAATCGGAGCGCCGCGATGCGAAAAAAGAACGCGACCAGGTCAAAGTGATGATCACCGTGGAGCTGCCGAAAAAGATTCTCCGTGCAGAATCGCGCAGGCCCGATCCCGTGGAAGCGCTGGACCGCTGCATCGAAAAACTGGAGCCTCAGGTGAAGAAGTATAAGGAGATGAATTCGGGGAACGGGAAGGGCCGGATAGCGCGAAGGAGAAGGGCAGCGTAACGATTTGCGATTTACGATTGATGATTTGCGATTTTTTTGTATGCGGCTGCAAATTGTAAATCATCAATCGCCAATCGTAAATCGTCTTCCGCTATACTTCTTCTATGCACCGCCTCCTCACTCTCTTTCTCCTGCTTGCTGCCTTCCCTATTTTCGCAGCAGAGAGCGATATTTCCGCAGTTGAGCCCATCGCCGTGATCACCGGACCCGAGGACGTGGCCGTAGGGCGTACGCTGGTGCTCGATGCACTCGGGAGCCGCGGACTCGGCGAGAAAACCACCTACCGCTGGTACAGAGACAACGTCACCGTCCCCATCAGCCGCTCGGTAGAAGCCGTGTACACGCCGGACCGCGCGGGGGTGACCGTGTTCCGCCTCGTCATCAACACCACCGTGAACGGGGAGGCGTACGAAATCACGTCCGAAAAAACGATCACCGTCTACCGGCGCAAGATCGCGCTGATCGCCGATGGCGGCGTCTCGACCGATAAGTTGGCGCTGCATGCGCAGGCCGCCGGAGCCGCCGGAGTC
>JBBTVH010000099.1:0-3930 GCA_038063355.1 Patescibacteria group bacterium
TCCGTCATCGGAAAAAATTTGGTGATGCACCAGGGAAAGCTTGCCCTCGGTACGCCTATCACCCGCGGACAATTCTTCGACATCGCCTATCGCCTGCATTCCATCACCGCGCAGCAGCAGACCGTGTTCTCCGGTACGGAACCGGCGGTTTCGACGGTCATTCGTTCCACCGGTCTCGTGCAGCGCGGCGGGGGAACCACCACCATCAGCGCAGGACAGCCCGGGGGCATGGCAATCGTGAACTCGCCGTACGCATCGCAAAAATTCTTCTCCATCACCATGCCGGATATCGGCATTAAGGACCTTGCCGTCATCCACCCAACAGATCCTTTCTCCAGCCAGGGCGTATTGGCACCGCTCTCTCAAGGGGTAGGCCACCTTTTCAGTTACCCGGGAGGAGGAGGGAAGGTGATGATCTATGGCCACAGCTCGGGTTACCCCTGGGACCGCTCGCAGTACACGAAGATTTTCCGCAAGATCAATGAACTGAATCCGGGGAACCGCATCTACATCACCTACGATGGAAAGCTCCACGAATACGAGGTTACGTATGAGGAATCCATCCCGGCAAGCGACACCAGCAAACTCAACGACAACGGTCACGGTGAAGAGCTCATCCTCTATACCTGTTGGCCGCCGGATTCCATCGCATCGCGGTATTTGATTCATGCCGTGCCGGTGAAAGCGACGGCGCTGCGGTAGAAAATAGAACATCGATATCCTTCGTAGAAAAGCCATTCACACTGTTTTGCGATGCTGTCGGATCATCAGGTGTACGCACGTACAGCTGACAGGCGAGATTGAATTATCCATCATGGAGAGATGGAATTATTTGAGAATCAGTACCGAATCGAAACCACACGGTTGATCGGCAGAGATTACGCCGAAGCAGGAACGTATCTGGTCACCATGTGTACGCAGGGAAGAGAACATTTGTTTGGGGAAATACGAAATGAAAATATGGTGTTAAATCCGATCGGATGCGTCGTTGCGGAAGAAATTTTAAAAACGCCGATGTTGCGACCGAATGTTGCAATCGATACATGGATCGTCATGCCGAATCATGTGCATGTAATTGTGGAAATTTTGCCTTCATGTGAAATGGACGTTGTAGAGACGTGCCGGCGGCACGTCTCTACGGATGCCGCAATCCTTGTCCCATTGTGTCGACCTCGACCAAGATCATTAGGTGCCATTATTGGTCACATCAAAGCATCGGCCACAAAACGTATTTGGGCAGCGGGATACCAAGATTTCCGGTGGCAACCGCGATTTTATGATTCCATTTTACGAACCGAACGCGCGGTAGATAATGCACGATCGTATGTGATGATGAATCCGGTGATGTGGCATCGGGATCGGAATAATCAACAACCAGAGATGGGCGTACGCCATTGAAGTAGCGAGACGGCACAACGTGCCGTCTCTACGGAACCGCATTCCACCATAATCAGACCTACCCAATACGTCTCAAAATTTCCCTCGATACGAAATCCCTCTGTCTTCCATACGTTAACCTGCTCAATTGCTTAAAGGCCTCCGCGGCCTGAGCGTCTTTCGGATAGGTCGTGTCCATCCACGGGCGGGGGATATCGATGCTGAAGGGGCGGCTGGGCTGGCCATCGATGGAGAGCTTCATGGCGCCTTTGAAGGCATCCATGTTTACGAGGTCCTGTTCCGAGAATGCCGGGGCCATTTCCTTGGCGCAGACTTCGGCGTCCTGCGGGCCGATCTTATAGAACATCATCGTGCCGACGTTGCCGAAGATGGCGCCTTTGAGGCTCACGTTGCCCGAGAGCTTGCTGTTCTTCTCGAGTTGGTCGAGGTACTGGTGCGCAAGAATCAGGCCGAGGCGGTACTTGCGCGCTTCGGAGAGAATCGATTCGATGCTCGGAGTGACGAAGTTCTGAAATTCGTCGATGTAGAGGAAGAAGTCGCGGCGCGCCTTCGTATCCACCCGCTGGCGGCGCATGGCGGCAACCTGGATCTTATTGACGACGATCATACCGAGGAGCTGCGAGTTGATGTCGCCGATGAGACCTTTGGAGAGGTTCATCAGCAGGATTTTCCCCTTGTCCATGCAGTCGGCGATGTCGAAGGCGCTCTTCGTCTGACCGACGATGTTGCGGATGAGCGTGTTCGTGTAGAACTGTCCGAACTTCGCGGCGAAGTACGGGATCATTTCCTGTTTTTCCCTTTGACCGGTATTTGCCATCTGCTTTTCCCAGAACGAGCGCACGATCGGATTTTTCACCTTGCTCACTTTGTACTTTTGCCACTCGTCGTCGGTGAAGAGCTTCACGAGGTCGGTGATGGCGCCGCCTTCCTCTTCGTCCTCCATTAACGTTAGACAACCGTTTCTGAAGTAGTCCTGGATGCGCGGTCCGAAGATTTCCTCGCCGAACATCTTCACCATCATATTCATGGCGTCGAGAGCGATGAGGTCGCGTTCCTCGGGAGTCTTTCCCTCGAGAAGGTTGAGTCCCATCGGGCGTTCCATGTCCGAGGGATTGAAGTAGATGACATCATTCGCTCGTTCACGCGGGATATAGGGCATGAGGTCTTCAATCAGCGAACCGTGGGGATCGATAATGCAAAGCCCTTTGCCGCTGTGGAAATCCTGCCGGGCCATAAGCTGGATGATGGAAGATTTACCCGTACCGGTTTGTCCGATGATGTAGAAGTGGCGGAAGCGGTCTTCGTTGTTCATGTAGATCTTGCGCTTCTCACCGCGATAAGCGTTCATGCCCAAAAACATGCCGTCGGCGGGAACATTTTTCGGCGCGGGAGCGAACTTGTAGTTCTGCCACTTGATCGTATCCATCTTGTTGTACTTGATGCTCGGGAAGTGCCAGAGCGACGCGAGCTCCCCGGTGCCGAGGAGCATTTTGCGGGAAAGGATCGCAGCGCCGAGAAGCCTGCGTGGGCTCCTGCGGATAAACTGCTCGATGATTCCCCTGCGGTTCGGCATGCGCACGGTCCGCAGGCTGTTTCCCTGCATCTGGCTGAATTGCCCGAACGAGGCGACGACGCCGTCCAGGAGCTGTTGCGCCCGGGGCATGCTTTCCGCCGACGTGAGCAGGCGGATGACCGCCGTGTAGCCGGGGTTCCCCGCTTTTTCGTCGATCGACTTGCTGTACTCCTCTACAAGCTGCGAGACACGCTCGCCAGTTGAGTGCTCTTTCTCCATGTCGTCGGACTTTCCGGTCGTGAACATGTCAAAGACCGCGCGGATCCACGTGAGTGGATTGAAGAGCGAACCGCTCCCGCCCTTCTTGGGGTTGATGATCTTCTGTGCTTCCTTGTGGAGCTTCTGCTGCCAGCCCGCTTTTACCGGCCGCAGCACGATTTGCACCGCGGCGCCTTCCGTCACCTTGAATTTGGAGAAGGCGTTGGTGATGGCGTTGAGCGGATCGCTCTTGAGCTGCTGATAGGTCTTGATGGAAGATGTAAAAGGCTTCGTAGGGAGGAGCTGCTGCGCAGCGACCACGGAGGCATCAGTGAAGATGTTGTAGTCCTCGACGGTGTCGATCACCGCGTCGGGGTAAAATGACGTGATCTGCTTTTCCAGAAGATGCACGATGGGCCGCGGACAGACAACGTAGAAGAGGATTTCCCCGGCAAGCGCAGCGTATTCCACGGCGATAAAGTGCTGGCCCGTCCAGAGAGTGGAAATCTTGGGACTCCGAATGCTATGGAGCGACTGGAAGAGGTGGTCCATCACGCCGATGACTTCGCGGAAGTCGCGACCCGAGGAGAACTGCTCGGATTCGATCTCCTTATCCTCTTTACTCTCCTTTTTGGGCATCACCACCTGGAGGAACACGAGATCGCGTTCGCGATGGCGGTCATGAAGCGCGTGCAGCAGCTCCAGTGCCGCAAACGCCGTAGCCGTAATGCCGAGCAGTGCGCCGAAGGCGATCACGAGGT
>JBBTVH010000100.1:0-7011 GCA_038063355.1 Patescibacteria group bacterium
CGCGCGTATGGGTAAGTATTTCTCCATCCGTGACCGTTTTCGCAAAGAGGGTGTCAGTGGCATCAGCAAGCGCAGAGGCGACGCCGCGCATGAGAAGGAACAGAGCAAGCCCTTCAAGGCCACGGTCCGCTGCGCCTACGTCGGCACGTCTCCGGAAGAGGCCGAGCGCAAGCTCAATGCCGTGGTGAACAGCTTCTTCCACTTCAACGACACGGACATCAACGGATTTACGGCAGGGAAATTCCAGAAAGGACCGTCGTTCATCAACCGCTATCGTTCCCGTTCGCTCGGGAAGAGCTATACCATGAGCGCCAAAGAAGTCGCGACGCTCTACCACTTCCCGAACGCCGATACGACGCCGCACATCGTGCACGTCCTTTCCCGGAAGTCCGATCCTCCGCAGGATCTTCCCAAGGCAGGGGAGCCCGGGATCTCCGCGTTCGGCGTGACCAATTACCACGGCAGCTTCGTGCCCTTCGGCATCCGCCGCGAGGACCGCAGGCGCCATCTCTACGTCGTGGGAAAATCGGGTTCCGGAAAATCAAAACTCCTTGAGCTTCTCATTCATACCGACTTACACGCCGGACACGGCGTGGCGGTGCTCGATCCGCACGGAGATCTTGTTGATGCGGTACTGCGCTATGTTCCGCGCAACCGCATCAAAGACGTCGTCCTCTTCGACCCCGCGGATATCGAGTTTCCCATCGCCTTTAACCCGCTCCAGAAAGTCGACGAAGCATACAAGATGCAGCTCACGATCGGCTTTCTCGACATCTTCAAGAAGCTCTTCGGCGACAACTGGACCTACCGTCTGGAGCACGTGCTTCGCTATACGACGCTGGCTCTCCTCGACAGCCCCAATACGACCGTGCTCAGCATCCTCAAAATGCTCACGGACAAGAACTACCGCCAGAAGATCGTCGCACACATCCAGGACAACGTCGTGAAAAGCTTCTGGGTCTCGGAGTTCGCCGCGTGGAGCGAGAAGTTCGATGCCGAAGCCATCACGCCGCTTTTGAACAAAGTCGGCCAGCTCGTGGCCACCAACATGATCCGCAACATCATCGGCCAGCCGATCACGAAGTTCGACATCAGAGACATCATGGATAACAAAAAGATCCTGCTGATGAAAGTCAGCAAGGGGCTTCTTGGGGAAGAGAACTCCTCGCTGCTCGGTTCCATGATCATCACGAAGATGTACCAGGCGGCTATGAGCCGCGCGGATACGCCAGAGGAGAAGCGCCCGGATTTCTACTTCTACGTCGACGAGTTCCAGAACTTCGCCACCGATACCTTCTACGAAATCCTCTCCGAGGCGCGCAAATATCACTTAAACCTCACGATCGCGCACCAGTACATGGGGCAGCTTTCGAACAAAATCCGCGAAACCGTCTTCGGCAACGTCGGTTCCATGATCAGCTTCCGCGTCGGCGCGGAGGACGCACTCGTTCTTGAAAAAGAGTACAACCCTTCCTTCAAAGAGCGCGACATCATCAACTTGGGTGTCCGTGAGTTCTACTGCAAGATGTCGGTGTCCGGCGAAATCCGCGAAGCCTTCTCGGGACGAACGCTGGATGTACCGCAGGTCACAGACGATTGTTCCAAGGAGATCCACATTGAGTCGCGCAAGAAGTACGCCGCTCCCCGCAAAGAAGTGGAAGAGAACCTGAAGAAGTGGGATGAATCAGCAAGTGCGCCGCCAGCAGAGGATGAAATGGGGGCGGAAGAGAAATTCGAAGAACCATTAATTTAATTTTGGATCCATTTACAAAATTCCCTTTGGATTGCGTCTCGATCTTCTTTTGAAATGCGTGCTCCGGTGGGATGGAGCATTGCGAATATTTTTTGCTTTCCAATCATGGATGTAATGGCGAGACGGCGGTTGTTTTTTACTCCAAGTATCTCTTTTTCATCTTTTACATCCATCAGGATGCTTTTCCTAACCATTAATAGGTATGTATCTATGCCAAGGATTACAATCTTCTTTGGCTTCAATCTATTTAATATTTCTTTTACTTTCTCAAAACAGAAATTCTCTACATACTTCCTTCTGTCTCCCATTTCTCGTTTCCAGGTCTTTACATCTGGTGCGCGGAAAAAGATGAGAGGAAATGCAACCATCTGATCGAGGAAATTCGGTGCACATTGGAAGAGAGCTCGTATATGTCTAGACATGGCATTTTCTACAATGCAATACACATTCTTTTCTGGTGGCAGAAAATTGCCTGCCTCAAAGTTATTTTTGTCTTCTCTCTCATAATATCCACGGTCTCCGCCAGGTTGATAACTGATAAGAACCAGTGGGGGATTATCTTGTGTAACCGGCGTGTAAAAAACCTTAATGCCGTACTCCCAATCATATTTTTTAAATTCCAAATATATATCCTTTGTAATCTTCTGCGCCCATTCGAGAATATTTTTCTGGTTAACAGTCATAAGGTGACTATATGGTGGCGGAGAGAGAGGGATTCGAACCCTCGAGACCCTTTTGGGGCCTACGCGATTTCGAGTCGCGCGCCTTCGACCACTCGGCCATCTCTCCAGTGTTTCTATCATCAAGGAAGAACGATCTACTGGCAATTCATCATGCCACTTCTTCAAATCGCTTCTTCCCAACCATCCTCAAAATATCCTCCATTCTTTCCTGTGTTGCCTCCTTTCCCGCATCCATGAATTCCATGCTTTTCTGGAAGTGGTACGGCGCGCCATCCAGTTTCGGCACGATGATGATGTCGCAGGCTGAGGTGCTGGTGTGCAAGAACTCCTGGCTGGCGTAGAGAATCTTTCGCAGCACCTGCGGCAGATAGGGGGCGACCGAGGTATAGGTCGGCGTGGTATCCGTAGCAATGATGTAGTCCACCGTGTGATGTTTTTTGAGCGACTGCACCGGGACGGCACCGAATGTGCAGAGATCTATGAAGCGGGATTTGCCGACTTTCACCGGTTGGAATACCACCGGTACCGCGCAGCTGGCTGAAAGCGCGTCGAGGATCAATGTCTCCGGCGGGAAGACGTATGTCTCCACGGACTTGAGGAGCGTCGGGAGGAAATCCTCCTTCATGACATTCTTCCACGGGATCGTTTTCAGGATTCTTCCGGCGACGCACACAAAAGGAATCCGGCAGTCGGCGATGCGCGCGCCCTGTATATAAGGGGCGAGAATCTCTTTCATGCGGTGCTCCAGTACGCCGCCTTCAAGGCCATCGCTCAGCGGGCGTTTTTTCCATGAGACGATCGTGGAGGGGGGTGAGCTGTTTTCCGATCTCCCGGATGGTTTTAGTCTCGATTCCCAGCGCATAGAGCCCGGCCACCACTGCCCCCATGCTGCTTCCCGCGATGACATCGGGGGAAAGACCTTCCTTTTCCAGACATTCCACGACTCCGACATTGGCAACTCCGTATGCTGCGCCGCCGGAGAGGACAAGGCCCCAAGACATGGGCGTATTGTAGGCTACGCAGCGGTTTTCGCCCTTACGATCTCCGCGAAAATCGCGCTCATTGGCTTATACATTACGTAATTCCTTGCAAAACGCCGATTCCGTCAATTGCTTTTGCAACCATAAATTCACCATTAGGCGTAGATTTTTGGCTTGCAGAGGCGTTTTGGGCTGTTACAATCTCGCCGTCTACTTCTTTTCCCCCTTATTTCATGTCCTACGTCGTCGCTTCGAAGATCAAGGAAGTTGTAAAGAAGCACAACATGATGGCCGCCGGCGATCTCGCCGAGGCAGCCAGCGCTTTCCTCGAGGCCGCTCTCAAAGCAGCCGTGAAGCGCGCCAGCGACAACGGCCGCAAGACCGTCCGCCCGTGCGATCTGTAAGCATCTCGATTTGCTTATCAAAGTGGGGCTGCCGTAAGGCACCCCATTTTTTTATTCCCATCCACCGCACCCGCGGAGGGGTGCGGCTAGATGTAGATGGGTGCGGCTAGTTTTTTGCGATTCGCTTTAACTCCGCATCGATGAATTGCTGTATATCCCCATCAAGGACTCCCTGTGTATCACTCGTCTCCGTATCGGTCCGCAGGTCTTTCACCATCTGATATGGATGCAGGACGTAGCTGCGGATCTGTTGTCCGAAGTCGGCGCTTTGCGTTGCTCCTTTTAATTCCTTCTTCGTCGCCAAATCTGCAGCCTGCTGTTTCTCCAACAGCTTCGCGCGAAGCAATGCCATGGCACGCGTTCGATTTTGCAGTTGCGATCGCTCCGTCTGACAGGCAACAACAATGTTGGTGGGGAGATGGGTGATGCGGATCGCGGTCTCTACTTTGTTCACGTTCTGTCCTCCCGCGCCGCCGCTGCGGAACGTATCCACCCGCAGTTCATTGGGGTTGATCGTCACTTCGGTTTCCTCGATCTCCGGCAAAACTTCCACCAGCGCAAAACTCGTCTGGCGCAGGCTCTTTGCGTTGAAAGGGGAGAGGCGAACTAGGCGGTGCGTACCGCGTTCGCACTTCAGATTGCCGTAGGCCATTGGCCCTTCCACATAGATCGTCGCAGTTTTGATGCCGGCCTCCTGGCCGTCGGTCTTATCAATCAGCTCCGTCTTCCACCCCTGCCGTTCGCAGTAGCGCAGGTACATCCGAAGAAGCATCGACGCCCAGTCCTGAGCTTCGGTGCCGCCGGCTCCGCCGCTCACAGTGAGATAGCAGTGGGCCGTATCAAATTCTCCGGAGAGATAAAGCTGCGTTTCCACATCTTTCCATTGTTTGTGGAGTTTCGCATATTCCTTTTCCAGATCCGGCAGATCCTTCTCCTCAGCCTGCGCGGTTAATTCCAGAAGATCCTGCACTTCCAACAGCATCGTCGTTACCGGTTCCCAAGTTTTCTTCAGTGTCCGCAGTTCTCCAAAGAGCTTATTGGCCGCTTTCTGGTCCGACCAAATCCCCGGATCTTCCGAGCGCTTCTGTAGGTCATCGATTTTCCTTGGGACGCCTCGGGCCTCAAAGAGAGTCCTTACCCGTGTTCAGAGCGGCCATCAGTTCCCGGAGATGCTTGAGGAGCTCTTCCATGGGGAAGGGGGAAAATATACGCATCTATTCTATCGCAGTTCGTCATCAGAAGATATGGATTGGATAGCAGGGGAATAAGGGATTGAAGGGAAATAAGTGGTGGTACTTTCTATGAAAGTTATATGAACATTAAACAGTATTTTTGCAATATCCCCTCCAGGACAAAAAACGCAAATTTGGCTATAATATAAGGAAAAGTTCATGACAGACACACCCACATCCGCACCGGTTCCTACGGTTCCCACTCCAGGGCATATCCTCCACAGGATGAGCATGCCTGTGTTTCTCTTCAGTGCTGTCTTTGCGACGGCGCTTGGGGTTTCACGATTCGCGATTCTCCCCTCACTGACATCCATTGAGGTCGGGGGAGTGAAGCGCGACGCGGCGGGGCTCCAGAAGCGTGCGGAGGAATTAAAGGTGCAGATTGCGGACGTTCAGGAGGAGCGCGATGAAGACATTCTGACGCTCCAGGGCACGCCGTATCGCGCGCTGGTGAACGCCAAGATCTCCGGCGATTCCGGGCTGGAACTTCTCGAGGCTTTCCGCGCAGCGGCGCGGGACGCAGTTCGGGGTACTCCGGATGCCGTCGTTATCACTCAAGCGCAGGTCGATGGAAAAACACTCACACTCAAAGGTGACGTCTCGGGCGTGGGTCCGGGTAGCATGACGGTGCTCGCGCAATTCACGGAAATCCTCCGCGGCGATGCGCGCGTCGTTTCCCTCGTCGCTCCCACCTTCACGCGTCTTGAAGATCCGAAGATCGGGCCGTACTCGCCGTTTACCATCGTGCTCACATTGAAATGACATTCCATCCTCATCCACATTGGCAGATTGCCGCGGCCCGCTGGGTCGGGTCTCTTTCGCTCATTGCGCTCGGCGCGGTCTTTCTCGCGCAGCATATCTCTACCGTGCGCGACGTGCGCGCTTCTTCGCTTCCCTTGGCCCAAGAGATCCCGGGTCTGGAGCGGCGTCTGAACGTCCTCAAGCAGCAGAAAGAGCTCAGCGAACTCTCGCATGCGCTGCGGACGGGTTCGCCCGAAGAGCACGTCCACGTGTACGTGCTTCCGGAGGAAGCCGACCTCGATAAAGTCGTCACTGCGTTTGATGCCCTGACCCAGGAACTCCGTCAGCGCAAACTTCTCACGGCGATCTCGCCGATTGCATTCGGAGAAACCACTTCGGGGCCCGAGGGGATGACGGAGCAGTCCGTGACACTGGAGCTCGCGCTGCATCAGGAGGGCATAGAGGCGCTGCAGACGTTTGTGAAACTCAGCGGGCTTCTTTCCGTCGCAGACGCACTCAGCTCCGAAGAGCGTTCACGCCTGCTTCTCCAGACGGAACTGGAAAATCCCGCCGCCATCGTCGCTCTGGAGCAGTTTCTAAACACGGATCTTCTGGATTACCTCCGCGAACCTCGCCCGGCCGAGGAGCAACTTCTGAAATCCTTCTCCAGCCAGAGCTTCGAGCGCGCCTTCCGCGACGTGGTCCGCACTTCATTGCTTTCGGACGCGGGGCGGCTCCTTCATCCGGTATTCGCGGAGAAACTTTCGGCCGCACGCCTCTGGCCGATGCAGATGATGGACATCAATGCGCTTTCTTTGGAGTCCGGCAATGCTCCGGGGTGGTACAGGGTGAAGCTGGAGGTTGTGTTGTATATGAGGAGTGTGTGATCCTCGTTGCATTGCTTGACCATCCTCCCGCATTCCTTCAAATTAACTGCACAGCATGCAGAAACGCAGACAATACATCGGTCACTCCCGCGACCCCAAGCGTCCGCGGACG
Source organism: Patescibacteria group bacterium (assembly GCA_038063355.1). Classification (GTDB taxonomy): domain Bacteria; phylum Patescibacteriota; class Gracilibacteria; order Peribacterales; family Peribacteraceae; genus 2-12-FULL-55-11. Next base: position 6,793 of record JBBTVH010000100.1, read on the forward strand.
AATGAAGCAATCACATCCCCGGAGGTTCTTTTGGTTACGGACGGCGTTTCGGAGCGCCTTCCAACCGCCGAAGCGATCAAGCGCGCGAAGGAGGCAGAGTACGATCTCATCGAAATCGCGGGGAAGGCGAATCCTCCGGTTGTCAAAATCGGCGACATCGGACAATACCTGTATCAGCAGCAGAAGAAGGAGCGGAAACAGAAGAGCGGATCGAAGCAG
>JBBTVH010000101.1:0-1376 GCA_038063355.1 Patescibacteria group bacterium
TGATGAGCGCACCGCTTTTTTCTCCGGCTTCGATGACGAGGACGCCTTTGCTGAGAGCCGCGATGATCCGGTTTCTTCCGGGGAACGTATACCGGGTGGGCAGCATGTCGGGCGGAAGTTCGGAAAGAAGCAAGCCGCCGCCCGCGACGATTTCCTCGGCAAGCGTTGTGTTGGTGAGAGGAAAGATCTCCCCAAGGCCGCTCCCGAGTACTGCGACTGTTTTTCCTCCGGACGCGATCGTCTGCCGCGCCACGAGCGAATCGACGCCGAGCGCGAGGCCGCTGATCGTGACAAGACGCCGATCGACGCATGCGGAAACAAAATGCTCTGTGGCACGACGGCCGTACGCAGTCATCGCGCGCGTGCCCACAACGCCCACGCAGAGTCCATCCAGAATCGAACAATCGCCGCGATAGCTGAGGAAGACCGGTGGATCGGGAATGTTTTGCAGCATGGCTGGATACTTGCCGTCTTCGATCGTGACAAGCTTGATGCCCATCTTTTGCATTTTTTCTTGAAGCTGTTCGATGGATATCTCCTTGCGCCTCATCGCGCTCTCGACGGCATCCGGCCTGCAGCGAAGTTCGATGAGCAATTCTTCATCAAGGCGCTCCCAGGCAGATGCAAGATCGCCAAAACGCAACATGAGCGCGTCATAGCGACGCTTGGTGAGGATGCCGAGGGAGAAGAAGCGAAGAGCGGTAGGGAAATCCATAAAGCTTCCGACGCTACAGGAGATTGTGTTGCTTGAAAGGAGGACGAACGTACACCCATGTACATAGCAAAGAGGCCGAATCAGTGGATTCGGCCGTTCAATGCTCTATAACGTAAAGCAGATAGTTATCCTTTTTTGATTCTGGCCGCGATCCGGGCATCGAGACGCTCGAGGAGACGGTTGAGGAACGGGGCAACGCTAGGATTTACGGCAATACGCTTGTTGATGCGCACCTCTAGGCGATCCCGGAGGCGTATAAGGGCCTCTGCGAGAGCTGAGGTTGGACCACCCTGCGCCCTGTACGAAGTGGCGGGAGGATTTTTTGCCGGCACGGGCGTCTTCGCTTTGGTAGTTGCCGTCGTCCCTCCTCCACCTCCACCCCCCCCGCTGCGCCGTCCGCCACCACCACTGCCACTCACGCCGCCGGTGGAACCGTCCGATGCCGTTGTGGTTGTTGCTGTCGCGAAAAGCACCCAGTTCAGGTTATTGCCGCTATCCACGCATCGTGCCTTACAGTTCATGCTGTTTTCGGCATTCACGACCGCAGAGTCCTTCACATCCACGCCCGCCACGTTCTGGTTTGCCGGAGCGTTCAACCTCCACCGGGTTCCGGAGGTTGTGGAACGGATGCTCAATGTGGAGCTTGCGCCTCCGAACATTG
>JBBTVH010000102.1:0-21069 GCA_038063355.1 Patescibacteria group bacterium
TATCTCAGTCGGCATCAACCGATTCCGTTCAGCCTCGTCGCCACCGGACTCCGGCAGGCCGTGGCAGCGTCTCCCCTGATGCGCCTGATTCGCCGGCGCGGTTGACCGCCATTGAGTGGGTGACGACTGCCTGGGCACTTTTGGTGCGTCTTATTTCCACAATCCAATCAGCGTTCGAGCAAGTGCTTCTTGTCCGTCACATTGGCCCAATCATCAGCGTCCAAAGGTGCCTCCTTCTTTTCGATGATCGGTTTCCATGTCTTGGAAAGTTCGGCGTTTATTCGAATGTACTCCTTCTGATTTTCCGGTACGTCTTCTTCTGCAAATATCGCATCGACCGGGCATTCGGTGACGCATACCGTACAATCAATGCACTCCGCTGGATCAATTACAAGAAAATTCGGTCCCTCCCGGAAGCAATTCACCGGGCAGACAATCACACAATCAGTGTACTTGCACTTGATGCAAGGCTCAGTAACTACGTAAGTCATAGGTTTCCTTCGGCTATAGCGAAAATTGTTTGTGATTTGTTCTCTTTGACCTGCCCCCTTTAGCAAAAGCCAGTAGAAGAAGATCAAAAAGATTTATTTGCTCGCTTGTCAACTGTTCGGCGCTACTCATGATCTGTCATCTATAGCGAAACCATGCCCAAAACGCAATTGAGATTATGATCACTACCAGACTCATTCTTGAGATCTTCCTTGGTGAGATTGCCATTTCCTTTTTGCGCGGAAATAAATTGCGCAAGTCCAAGGAACTGCTATGCATACATTGACCATTGCGTAAGCTAATGCGACACCCGTGGCCATAAAGTATTTTACAAAGAGTATCGTAGTGACGAGCGTCACGATACCCAATACAATAGATAACAGCAAAAAGGGCTCCCTCCGGTGAGCTCGAAGGTAAATGCCAATGGGATGACATATTAGCGACGCTACCATCCCTATAACCAAGAACAATGTAGGCAATGGAGGCAAGAGACGCTGCGCGAATTTGTAGTCATAATGGTTAATGAACAAGACAAATAGCCATATCAACGCAGCGAAGCCCAATAGTACACCTGCGCCAATAACTAATAGCTGTACAAGCAATTCATCCATTTCTCCATACTTGCCTTTCGAAGCCAACATTCCAAATTGCGAGGCTCGTACTGATCCCCACATCGCAGCCACCCCCCCCGCTCCCACAATCAAGTTGTAGGTCATCCCAAACCGCCCAGCTTCGATTGGCCCTAGATACTTAAAGACAATGGGGGTCAATGCACTGCCGATGAAATAGCCCCCAAGAGATGCAACCGCAAGCCTCCATTGCATAGGAAGCAATTCTTCTCGCCAACTGATTCTATTTTCGACGTTAAATGAAAAAATAGATAAGTAGAAATGCCTATACTTCTTGTAGAGGAAATATAGTGCGAGAAGTATTCCTAAGATTGTTGATAGGACAGCGGCCCAGAGTTCCGCGCCCATCATTACCGCAATCCAAGCAATCAGACTCATACATATACCTTGATACATTCTGAACAAATACGCATTCGATACCTGATTGCAACCCTCGAGAAGAAACCATAGGGGGGTCAATGCGATTGTAATACCCGTCGAAATACATAAGCCGATCCACGGCCCCCTCCAGTCAACGCCGCTAGTTGATTTTTCTGAAAAAAATTGGAGCCCCCAAATACTTACTGCTATAGTGAAGATTACCCCACCAATCGAAAACCACTTCAATGAAAATTGGCCCAGACTAGCCAATCTGGAGCAGGCGCTTCTATCTCCATCAATCTCGCCATTTTCGTTTAGCCGCAGCTTTGACCATTCATGACTTGAAAAATTGATTATGACGCTACCCAATCCAAGTTCGATAAGTGTCTGCAATGCCATCAGACTAGAAAATGTGAAGTAATAGCCTTGAGTTTCTTTTGTAAAATATTTTGCAATTAAGATAAAGGTAATTGGTCCCGACGCGAATCTCCATCCACTATTTAGAATTCCATAGACTAATGCTCTGTTAATATGCAAACGATTTAGCAATATCCTGGCGTGTTTATGCATACAGTCGCTTAGTTTGCCTCTACCGCAGAATCTGTAATTATCATTACCAACAATAATATTGGTCGTTGAACGCGGCGCTTCCCGTGACGGCGAGTTCGGCGCGGCCACGCGCGAACACGGCGATGTTCTGGAGCGTGACGTCCCTGTCGATGGCAATCAATACATCACGCGAGACTACTGGTGCCATCTCTTTCACCAGAGATATACCTCGCATAGTGGATGGGAGAAATCACTGCTCGCCCCAATCGGAGTTGGCCGGAAGCAGGAATACCAAATCGATCTCGTCAAGCAACGGCTTCATTGCCTCGATCGAGGTACGAGGCTCGAGCGCCACCGCGCGCACAAGATATCGCACCTGATCCGTGGCGCTTTTCTTTTGACCTATATGCAGCAAAACGCGATGGATGTGCCGGCTCCCTCAATATCGACCGCGATGATTTCGGCGCCAGCGACCACTTAGTCCGCGACCTTGGTGAGGAGGTCGTCGATCGCCAGTTACCCCTCCTTAATGGCCGTTGTCCGCACCACCAGGATTACGGGCAGCCCGAGGGTCAGTATCGGTATGAAACACCCGTCCACCAGATCAAAAGACACTACTGGAATCTGGGCCTGCTCGGTCACCCACAGTTTGGATCCGTACGCGCGCAGGTCGGCGACCAGGTCGCTGATGCGCGATGCTAGACACGCTGGCCGGGTTGCCCTCTCCTTAGTGACTGGTACAGCTCGTAGGCGTGCTCGGGTTTCATTGCGTCATGCACAACCCTATTTACCGCCTGAATCATGGCCATGGGTGCATCGGACTGAAAAATATTGCGGCCCATGTCCACTCCTGCCGCACCTTCCTGCACAGCACGGTACGCCATGGTAAGAGCATCGAGCTCGGGTAACTTCTTCCCGCCGGCCATGACGACAGGCACTGGGCAGGACGCAGTTACCGTCTCGAACCCGTCCGCGACGTAGTAGGTTTTCACAAATTGCGCACCAAGCTCGGCGCAAATCCGGCAAGCCAGGCGGAAATAGCGCGCATCTCGCACCATGTCCTTGCCGACAGCGGTCACGCCCAGCACCGGAATCCCGCGGCCGAGCCCCGCGTCTACGAGCCGCGTCATGTTGTGGACAGACTGCGACTCGAACTCCCCGCCGATGTACACCTGGACAGCGACGGCCGCGACGTTGAGGCGTGCCGCGTCGTCCATGTCAACCGCAATGTTTTCGTTTGACAATTCTTTGAGAATGCTCGGCCCCCCACTTGCACGTAACACGACGCCACTTTGCAGAGATGACGGGATAGTGCTACGTAGGATGCCGCGGGTACACATTAGAGCGTCTGCATTCTGGAGCAACGGGACGATCGTAACATCAACGCGCTCAAGGCCGGCCGTTGGGCCCTGAAAGTAGCCGTGGTCTACGGCCAGCATAACGGTCTTGCCGGACTCCGGCTGGAATACGCGCGAAAGTCGGTTCTGCATCCCCCAGTCGAGGGCGTTCGCGCCGCGGACATTTGACCGCGAGCCCTTCACGGGGATGTTGAGGAAATAGTCCTTGGTGTCCTTAGGATTGTCCGTGTCTGCCATGCTCGCATCTCTCACTTTGTGGGAAAAAAAGATTTCTATACACGCGTGTCCAGCACCTTCAGCAACGCTGCGATCTTGTACCGATCAGGCGACGCTACCACACCGCGCTCGGTGATCAATGCTGTTACTAGTTCCGCTGGCGTCACATCGAAAGCGGGGTTGCGGACATTGATGCCTTCCGGAGCCCAGCGCATTCCCCGAAATCCCGTCACTTCCGCGCCATCCCGCTCCTCGATCGGAATGGCGTCGCCGTTTGGCACATCCCGGTCAATCGTGGAGATCGGGCAGGCCACGTAAAACGGGATTCCATGACGATGCGCCAGCACCGCAACCATGTAGGTTCCGATCTTGTTCGCGACGTCTCCGTTCGCGGCAACGCGATCAGTGCCAACCACAACCGCATGAATGTCACCCAATTTCATCAGATGGCCCGCCATATTGTCCGTGATCAAAGTTACGGGTATCCGATCCTGTGCCAATTCCCACGCCGTGAGCCTAGCACCCTGCAAAAATGGCCTAGTCTCGTCGGCGATTACCGCAATGCGCTTGCCCGATTCCACGGCGGATCGGATCACGCCCAATGCGGTACCATAACCGGCCGTGGCCAACGCCCCTGCGTTGCAATGGGTCAACACAGTTGTGCCATCCTTCAGCAGCGCCGCTCCATGCTTCCCCATGGAGCGGTTGACACGGATGTCCTCGGCCGTGATCTCGTGCGCTTCGGCAAGCAACCGCTCCGCGAGACCTTGGCTGGATGCGGATGGCATATTTTGCACCACCGCCTGCATCCGGTTGATCGCCCAGAACAGATTGACTGCGGTGGGCCGGCTGCGAGCGAGGATTGTGAATGCTTCTTCAATCCCGATATTGAATTGCCCTCTCGGTCGGTCGGCCAGCCGCTGCGCTTCCAGCGCCGCGCCATACGCGGCCGCGCAACCGATTGCAGGCGCCCCTCGTACCACCATCGAGCGTATTCCTTCGGCGACGGCAGCGGCTGAATCATAGTCTCGATATATTATCTCGGCAGGCAACACGCGTTGGTCGATCATCTCGAGATGATCGTCTCTCCATCGCAGCGTTTCCACCGTCGAACGAGACACGGCCGAGCTCATTGTCATTCGCCTTCGAACTCGCAGAGCGCGAACACCTTGTGACCGTTTTGCTCGAGGCGTTTGCGTCCACCCAGATCAGGCAGGTCGATCACGAAACAGCATTCCACAATCTTCCCGCCGGTCCCCTCGATCAGCTTGCACGCGGCCTCAGCTGTCCCACCCGTGGCGATCAAGTCGTCCACCAGCAGGACAATTTCCCCCTTGGAAACTGCGTCCACGTGCATTTCGATGCGATCCGCACCGTACTCTAGATCATAGTCGTGACCGACAGTTTCCGCGGGCAACTTCCCCTTCTTGCGGATAGGCACGAATCCGACACCGAGTTGAAAGGCGAGAGGAGCACCAATGATAAATCCTCTCGACTCGATGCCCGCCACCTTGGCGATTTTCATGCCGGTATAGCGGTTCACAAATTCGTTAATCATGACGCGAAAACCGACAGGGTCCTTGAGCAGTGTCGTGATGTCGCGAAACATGATCCCCTGCTTCGGGTAATGGGGAATGGTGCGAATACGTGATTTTATCGGCATGGCTTCCTCCTCCGGCTAGTTCAAGACGCGGCCGGCTACGGCATCCAGTCGCTTCACAAGCTCCGGATCACGGGCATCAGACGCCGTAATTAAGGCACTCGTCAGCGCAGTTTGACAGCCATGCGGGCATGCACTATCGAGGCGTCCGAACTTGGGTGCTGTCCGTTTAACCAGCGAGCGCGCGTTGTCCGCGTTGGCTAGCAACGTTTTGACGATCATCTCTACAGTGACATCGTCGTGCTGTGGATGCCAGCAATCATAATCCGTGACCATCGCGACCGTCGCGTAACACATTTCCGCCTCCCGAGCGAGCTTCGCTTCGGGCATGTTGGTCATCCCAATAACGTCGCAGTTCCACGACCGGTATAGCTCCGACTCGGCCAAACTCGAAAACTGCGGTCCTTCCATTACCAAGTACGTACCGCCACGCACGTATCGTATGCCCATCCCCTTAGCGGCCTCCTCAATCGCGTCGCCAAGTCGGGCGCAAACAGGGTGTGCCATGGAGACGTGGGCTACGAGCCCGGTGCCGAAGAACGACTTGGGACGTGCAATCGTGCGATCTATAAACTGATCAACGATGACGAACATTCCTGGCGGAAGGTGTTCTCGTAGCGATCCGACCGCGCTCACAGAAATGACTTGTGTGACGCCGACTCGCTTCAACGCATCGATATTCGCCCGGAAATTGATTTCCGAAGGCGGAATCCGATGGCCTCGGCCGTGCCGGGGCAGGAACACAATCGGCTGGCCCTCGAGCTCGCCCAGAAGCAACTCGTCTGATGGCGTGCCGAACGGGGAATCGACCTTTACCCATCGGGTCTTGGTAAGTCCGTCTATATCGTAGACACCGCTACCGCCGATCACTGCCAGCATGTATTGCTCCCGGTGGGAACCTCGATTATAGAAACCGCCGCCGACACACAACCGCCGTACCGACTTATACCAGCCCGTGGTGAGACAGCCCGTCGCGATTCATCTCGGTCTCACTGCAACCATTCGCAATTATTGCGAAGAAAACATGCCCCGAAACGAGCGCGGATATCACCGTGCAAGGGGCGTCTCCGGTGGGCATCCAAAGCGTCCTTCGGAAATAGCTCCCAGAAGCGCTTTTGCAGCACCTCATCGTCATCATGGGATTGCCAGGTCCCGTTTAATCGCTCCGCCATTTCGACGACAAGGTCGCGGATCTCTTGCGGAGTGTTTTCGATGACTTGAACTCCTGCTGACTCGTAAGCAGAGGCACGGAGGCAGAATCCGACTCCGTGGGTCAGAATTTGGGCAAGCGAAAGTTCTCGATTGTGCCGCATCGAAAAATGATGCTTGAAGATTCCGAGAAACGTATCTCTGAACGTAAAAAAATATCCAATCGGCACCATATTCACGTAAGCGATAGGCCGACGGAAAATTAGCGGAACAGCATCAAATCCGGTGCCTACCGAAATGCAGAACATGCACTTCGCACCTAGGTAGATATCCATGAAATCACTGCGCATGCCATTGGTGGCGTAGTCGACGACCTTTGGGTGGGAACTGTTTATTGCCGCGTGGACCTTGACCCCCATTCGGATTACATAATAGCCGCGATTAGCCAGTTCTTCCGCCGCCAGCACATAATTCTGAATGTCACTATCGCGATAGTTATGGTAGCTGTAATCACCGTCTCTTAGGTGCGCGGTTAGATATGCACTATCCCTGACCGTCAAACAGATGAAAGGGGTCCCGCTTGGTATTCCCATAGCTCGCAGCCCCGCCTCGCCGCGAGCCTCCTCTTCAATAGTGAATTGCAGATGAGGCGCAAATTGATCCAAGAGGTTATGCACATCCCGATCATTTTGGGTGTTGTTGCCAATCTCATGGACCGCTCCGCCGGGGATCAGCCGATTGGCACCGTCGACAAGGCCCAGAAACCAAGCGGGCCAGATGCGTAGAACCCTCTTCCACATGATCGTCAGTTGCTTATTACAGATCGGCTTGCGCAGATAGAAGAAATCAATACTTCGCTGCATGGGCATATTGATGCCCGCGTCCCGCTCGCAGAAATATAGCTCCGTATTAGCTGCAAAGTGCCCGATACTGGTGCTGGTCAAGCTGCCCAGTCTCACGATTAGCCAGGGCTTCATCAAGCGGATCACAACCACTGCCGGGGTAGCTAGAACGTACAACGGCAACCCGAGGAGGATTGGCTTTGCCAGTTTGATCCTCCTCCACAGTTCGGCACCACCTCCCTGTCGTATCTGATCTATTTGCCGTGCAATAAAACCTGTCATGCTCTTAATGCGTGAGAACAATTCGCTTTTTCATAGCTCTCCGGGGTACCCACGTCGAGGAACACCTCTGATGTCTCATGGCTGTAAATCCGCCTCACAAACCTGTGCAGCACTTCGGTACTAAAGTCCGTCACAGCATGCAAATCCTTACCCAGCATCTCCAATAATTCAGCAGAGATGATATACACCGCCCCATTCGCTAAGTTACCCGGCGGCGACTCCACCTTTTCATGAAAGCCCACTACTACGCCTCGATGGTCCAGCTCGACGATCCCGCACGACGAGGGCTCGTCAGTGCGAAAGGTCATCATAGTCATGACGCATTCTGGTGGCCGTTGCTCATGGGCTCGAACAAAGGCACGAAAGTTGGCCATGCAATAATTGTCCGCATGAATCAATAGCCCATCCGCACCGTCAAAAAAACCTAGATTCGCAATCAGTGTGCCAGCGGTGCCGCATAACTCCGGCTCGTGCACTAATGTCACTTCATTTCGATAGGGACTCGCTGCAATGAAAGCCCTAACCTGTTCCGCTAGATGGTGCGTATTGATCACAAATGGCCCGATATCAGCCGCCGTCAACCGTTCGAGCCAAATCTGCAGTAGAGGCTTGCCATTTATCGGCACTAAGCATTTCGGAATTGAGTTAGTCAGAGGACGAAGCCTTGTGCCGTACCCGGCCGCTAACAGCATCGCGCGCATTATGCAAACTTGCTCAGAGGTTCCACTTCGTAGAGAGAGTCTCGCCCGCTCTTCTCACCGAAACACGAGACTTGAAAAATACACAGTCTGCTTCGGCGGCAATGTACGCAGACTTCACTCATTCGAAATGCTATTCCTCTTTCTTGTTTCAATGATCAGTTCCGCTGCGCTTAACGGAATATTCCCAATCCGCCCCACTTGGCACGCAGCCGCAACCGAGCCAAGGTAGACGCTTTCCCAAATGGGCCTTCCCGTCGCCATTGCCATTGCGGCGCAGACCAACAGACAGTCCCCCGCTCCAGCGGTATCTTTGGGTGCAGTATTCAGAGCCGGAAGCCTGTCCGTGAGCCACTGGCCTTTCTCGGTTACCTTGGCGTGTATCAGCAACCCCTCCGCGCCAAGGGTAATCGCGACGTTGTCCGCATCGGTCCGCTGTCTCAACAATTCCGCAAGCACGACCAGGCCATCTTCATAGTTCCCCAAGGCGATCCTAGCCTCGCGCTCCGTCGGCGTGAGAAGTGCCGCGTTTTTGAAGCGGGAAACATCCCCAACCTGCGATGAACACTGGCTGTCGGCGACAATCATGACGTCGCGCTGCCGACACTCGTTCGAAACCGCGTCGACCAGTTCCTGCGGCAAAGCCCCATAGTTGAAATCCGCAAAGATCAACAGATCGGCATCTGCAATCGTCTGTTTGACGTGATCGAACGCTTGTGCCTGAAGCTCCTTATTAATTTTGTGCTGGCGGAGATGGCTCACCCGAAGCAATGTCTTGCTGCCAGCCCGATAGCGCTGTTTCAACGTAGTAGGCCGACTGTCGTCCTTGAGCAGTCTAGCAGTGACACCGTACGAATCGAGCTTTTCAGCAACATACCGCCCCGTATCGTCGTCGCCGGTTATCGATATAAAGACCACAGACTCGGCACCTAGATTCCGCGCATGGGCTGCGACAATGGCAGCGCCGCCAAGAAATCGTTCGGTCATGATCGGAGTCACAACTATCGTCGGATCCTCTTGCGACATTCCCAAGGGATCACATTGAATGTATTCATCCACGATCGTGTCACCGATAACGCAGACCTTGAGCGATTGCATTTTCTCCAGTACTGATTTCAATCCCGAAATGCTTATTCCATGACGCTCGATAAACTCCTTCGGCCTGATGATCGAAGAGTGGTTGATTAGTTCCGTTTCCTTTCGGATAAGGTCTAGGGAGGAAAATGTCATATCCCCGGAGCCGAACAGCAATTTTCCCCCGTATGACTGAACCAGGGCGAGTTCCGGATTGTTCCCGCTTTCGTGCTCCTTCCCCTTTACCACGACCGCCGGTCTCAACTCTGCTACAAAATCATGCGGGGCATCATGCAGCACGAATGCGTGATCGACCCAACTGATTGCGGCCACACCTTCCAGGCGCATGCCCTGATCCAACTGCGCATTTGTCGCCAGCCGGTCGTCTAATACGCCAACAACAAGATAGTCACCGCACTCCGCGGCAAAACGCAATAGCCGCAAATGCCCCGGATGAACAATATTAAAAGTCCCAGAAACAAACACGATGCGGTTTGCGGTTGCTGCGGCTTCTCGAATGGATTGAAGCGCAGACGCGGATTCTGAATTTAATCTCATTGGTAGGATGATCAGGATTGTGGGGTATAAGCGAGTTATCTTATGGCATTCTCGCCATAACACCGCGGGAACCAAGTGTCCCCGCTTTTCTTGGCTCAAATCAAGCCTTCGGGGGAAAATTATTTTATGATGGGTTGCCCCTCTTCGGTCGCCACAGTTCCCAGGAGCGCCGGCCGTTGATCAGGCTGAATAGATTGCCGCGCGCATATTATTGCGGAAAATGCTTCCGGCAACAATATACGGCGACCGCACCCATTAGTAAGGAAAAGAAAGGCATAAACGCGGTGCGTTTCGCCCTGGCGTACGCAATCACAAGAAATTCACATGCAACGGCTTCGAGCCCGCTGCGGGTTGTATGCGTTCAATCCCCTTCACATGCCTGTCCAGCGCCACGTTCACATAGTGCGCGATGGGTAGTGTGCCCATCATCGTCGGGGCGTCAAACGCTGGCGATGCGAGATAGTTCATAGCTCGCCAGTAGCGATCGGACTTCCAGATATCGATGAACCGCTCCTCGGTGAAGTTGCCGATATGTAGCTTCGAATAGCGAGCATTAAAGAACATACCAGCCGGTGCCACAAGGCCGCTACCGCTAATTTGCAGCAAGAACGGCGGCCCGTAACAGCGCTGATATGACGGTTTGTCGCCATCACGTATTTTGCTCCACTTTACAATCACCTTTGTTTGCTCGGTGCTCATCGCCTCCGCTTGGGTCAGCAAATCATGCATGGCCTCGTACTTGCTGTAGTCAACTCCAAGCGAATGCTGCTCGTCGTCCGAGCAGTGCTTTATCACGGCATAGTCGACGCCTAAATCCAAACCGAGTTGCGCGAACGCGAGGATTTCGTCCTTGAATTCAGGCATTAGCACCATCTGGATGCCCAGCGTCACCGGCAGTCGATTGCGCGTCTTCAGGTCAACAGCATACTTTATATGTTTCATTGCTCGGTCAAATACTTTGGTGTGTTCTGGACCTTTGTACATGATTCGAGCGTAACTCTCGGGCCTGCCCGCAGCGACGGTGAAACGCACCCAGGTAAGGTGCGGTAATACTTGCTCGATCTTCTCTGGCTCCCACTCCCAGCCATTTGTCGCATTTCCGACATCGATGCCAAGTTCCGCGGCATGCTGTATGAACGGCACATACGCTTTCGACAGCGTGCTTTCCCCGTCCGAAATAAGCGATACACCACGCACGCCGATGGCGGCGAAATCATCCAACAGATTTAGCGCATGGGCCGTTTTAATGGAACTCCGCTCCTGTGCTTCCTGCATCATGGCGTAGCAGAACGAGCACATGGCACCGCATGCGCGGGTCAAGGCCATATCGATGCTCACGGGCGCAAACCGTTCGCCGGCTTCCCAAGCCCGCACCCGGTCAATGTGATAGGACAACTTATGCGAGTCTAGAATCAGCGCACCTTCGCGCGTCTGTACCGGGGCGCTCATGCTTTTACCTCGATACCGCGCAGGTTTCGCAGCGAATTGCGGTCGCCGAGCGGCTCTAGCCAAACGACAAGACCCGGGTCGATTGCCTCGTTCAGGGACGCTTCAAAGTCAAGGACCAACGTCCCGCGCTTGGTGGCGGGTATAGGTACCCTGAAGTTCACAATAATCTGCCCGTCCTGCTTTGCGGCGGTCACGACGATAACATTGCTCGAGTCCACGGTTTCAGCGCGCATAGTACTCGTAACGAGAGTTAATCGCTCTGCGTCCGATAATTGCCGCCACGCCGGTCCCGGCGACGGCGTAGTTGTTTCGGCATACTTAAGATTAATCAAGACGTCTCTCCTCAAAATATGACGGTTCTAATGGTGGTGCAAACTGACTTGATACGACAACTCTCTATCCGATGTACGTTTAGATAGAAATCGGTAGTCCATTGCCTTTCCAGTGGAAGACGCCCGCTGGATGACGAAACTTGGCAGCGCGGTGTAACACTTTGGAGAAATGCGTACGGCTCTCCTGCTGGGCTAGAATAGCGCCGTATACGCTAACTTGGCGCAGCAATCTCGCAATCGAGGAAGATCATGTCAGACGCAGACCGCGCAGCACGGCTAAAACGCTACTTCGAGTTCATGAAGTCGCATCCGGAGCTGTTCACGACCCCGGAGGGTGGTGTTCGGATCCTTTTCGATCCGACGGAGATCGCGACAGTCGAACGCGCAATTGCCCGCAATCTCGAGGCTCGTATGCTTCCGCCGGAAGGAGCAGACGTGGGCGTGATGCTATGCGATCCATGGTTCTACGTAGTACGGGACGCAGTCGAGTTCCCCGACGGGTCACGCCGCACGCACGCTCGCGTGATCAACCGTACCGGCAACGGCTCCGCCGTTCTGCCTGTGCTCCGCGGAAAGATTGTTCTTGTACGGCATTTTCGTCACGCATTGCGCCGTTCGTTACTGGAAATTCCCCGAGGCGGCATTGAGCCGGGATCTTCCCCCGAAGACACGGCGCATACGGAGATACGAGAGGAGATCGGCGCACAAATCGGGCGTCTCGAGATGCTTGGATTTCTATACGGCAAGTCAGACCTCTTCAATAGCGGTGTGCATCTCTACTTTGCCGAGTTGGAAACTCTGGGAACGCCTCAGATTGGGGAGGGCATCGCATCGATCTCGCAATTTACCGTGACCGAATTCGAGGACATGATGCGGCGGGGCGAAATTCTCGACTCTTTCACCGTCGCGGCTTACGCGCGTGCTAAATTGTACCGCCTGATCTGATGCACCTATCAGGAACTCGTCGAGAAGACGGCAGCATTGGCCCCCTCCCATGCGGTGTATCTTGCTCCTAAAAAGGTCCCCGGAACCAGTCACCTGGCACGTCGTGTGGGTGCCGCCGCTGACTAACTAGTGGCTCGATTGCCACATTCATGCCTAGCATCTTGTTCACCGTCGTTACAATGTCTTCGGATCGAGGGTACAGTCCGCGGGTCATACCGAAACTTGTAGGCTCCGGATGATCTGGCATGGCAATCCGCTGCGGCACTTGCTTCAAACTGTCCCAGCAATCCATCGCCACTCGCGCCACCACCTCTCCCCCGACCGAGCCGGTAGTTGCGCCAGTATCGAGCACAAGCAGCCGACCGGTCTTACGCACGCTTGCAAAAACCGCATCCCAATCTAGGGGGGCGACAGTACGCAAGTCAAGCAATTCGCAGCTTATGCCATGTTGCGCAAGGTAATCGATGGCGTGAATAGCTTCAACAACCATGTACGACATCGCGACAATTGTGAGGTCACGGCCTTCGCGTGAAATGCGTGCCTTCCCGATCGGCACACGATAGTCGCCGTCGGGCACGAGACCGGCGATCTCATGCAACCAGCGATGCTCGAAAAACAACACGGGGTTGGGATCAAAGATGCTCGATAGCATCAAGCCTTTGGCGTCCTCGGCCGTGGTAGGCATCACCACTTTGAGTCCGGGCACGTGAGAAAACCATGCGTGAAGCGACTGCGAGTGCGTTGGACCTTGGCCCCAGCCGCGGCCCAGGATCAAGCGGATGGTTATAGGGACCGAACGCTGGCCTCCAAACATATAGTGCCACTTGGCAGCGTTATTCACCAGTTGGTCCATCGCCAACAAGAAAAAATCGAGCCGCTGATGCACCATCACCGGACGGATTCCGTTCAGCGCCGCGCCGATAGCGATGCCTGTCATAGCGTTCTCAGAAGTGGGCATGTCAAACACGCGATCTGGACCAAATCGATCTTTAAGTCCCTTCGTGCTGCCGAAAATCGCCTTAGGATCGTCCACACCCAAACCGTAGCAGATTACCTTCGGGTCGGCCGCCATGGCATCATGCAGCGCCTCGTTGATCGCTTGCACGAAAGTCATTTGATGAAACATGAAATTCAATTCGCTATAGTTTATAGACGTTGAGGACTGCTTCTGAGGCTTCTGGGAACGGGGAAGACTCCGCGAACTCAAACGCTTCGTCGACTTCCGCGGCAATGCTCGCCTGCATGTCTGCAACGTCACCACAAGACATCAGCCCTGCGGACAAAAGCAGATTTTCGTAGAGCAAAATCGGGTCACGGGCCTTCCACTCTAGAAATTCAGTTTCACTCCGGTAGCCGATATCGTTGTCATAATTGGGGCCACAGTGCTCACGCCAGCGGTACGTCGCGTATTCCAGAAACTGCGGGCCGTTACCGTTTCGAATCCGTTCAATTGCAACGGACGTTATCTGGTATACGGATTCAACATTGTTCCCATCCCCATGCGCAACCGTAAGACCGATCGCCCCTGCCAATTCGTGAATCTTGCGATTGACTGGCTGGCGCACGCGCAACGGGGAGTACACCGAGTAGAAGTTGTTCTCGCACAAAAAAAGGACGGGCAACCGCTTCACCACCGCGAAATTTGCGGACTCGTAAAACACACCTTCTTCGATCGCCCCATCGCCCAAGAAGACGCAACTAATCTGTTCAGTGCCGTGGAGCTTCGCGGACAATCCCAGTCCGACGCCGATTGGAATGGAATTTCCGACAATCGCCGTGCTACCTACAAAGCCCGCACTTAGATCAATGAGGTGCATAGAACCACCACGCCCCCGAGAGCAACCAGTGGCCCTGCCGTAGATTTCCGCGATCATTGCTTGCAGGTTTCCGCCCTTGCCGAGATAGTGCGCATGGGCCCGGTGCGTGCTAATGGCGAAATCGTCACGCCGGAGCGAAAGTCCGACGGCAGATGCCACCGCTTCCTGGCCGATTGACAGATGCGTTGGGCAACGCATCTTGCCTTCATGGTAGCGAGCGGCGATCTTCTCTTCGACATGGCGAATCCGCTTCATCTGGAAAAGCAACTCGCGCTGACGGCCCGGCGCGATCTGTGCGCTGGGGTTCGGTCGCAACTCAGACATAATTGTCAATTCGATTGTCTCCAGGCTGCCGGCCCGCTTCGTGCATCATCGTCCATCTTTGCGATAAAAGCGCTCGATGCGGTCGATCACAAAACCAACCTCTTCATCGCTCATTTCAGGGTAAAGCGGCAGGCTCATGATGCGCTTTGCTTGGCTCTCCGCTACCGGGAAATCTCCTTCATGGTGACCTAGCTGCCTGCCAATTGGTTGCAGATGAATGGGAATGGGATAGTTGACTTTCGTTTCCACACCGTTTGCTGCAAGATACTGCATAAGCCGCTCGCGCTCCTCCACCTGTACAATGAAGCGGTGATACACCGGTTCCTCTTCCGGGCGATCCTGCGGTACCGACATGCAGTGCGCCAACGCCCTCTGGTAGCGGCGCGCGATGGCGCGGCAGCGCTCGTTCCAGCCGTCGAGATGCTTCAGTTTGATTACAAGCATTGCTGCCTGGATTGAATCAAGCCGTGAGTTGTAACCCCACGTATCGCATTCATCTCTGTTACGCAAGCCGTGATTGCGCAACTTGGCGAGCGTCTCATAGAGAGCTTGGTCGTTGGTGGTGATGAGACCGCCGTCACCGTAGGCATGCAGATTCTTCAGCGGGTGCAGGCTGAAACAGCCGGTAACGCCGAACGATCCGGTTCGTTTGCCCTTGTAGCGCGCGCCAATAGCTTGTGCGGCGTCCTCCACCAGATGAAGGCCGCGCCGTTCGCAGATAGCAAGGAGTTCGTCCATGCGCGCCGGGCGACCGGTAAGGTGCACCGGCATGACGGCGCGCGTGCGCGGTGTGATCGCGGCCTCGACCTTGGTTGGGTCGATGTTGTAATCGTTGCCAACGTCGGCGAACACCGGCTTCGCACCGACCGCGGCAACGGTCCAGGCCGAAGCAATGAAGGAATTCGGCGCGGTAATCACCTCGTCGCCGGGCCCAATGCCGAGCGCTTTCAGGCTCAGCATCAACGCGTCGCTGCCGTTGGCCACACCCAGCGCATAGCGGGTGCCGCAGAACGCGGCGATTTGCTCCTCGAAGTGTTTGACATCCTCTCCCAGCACGTAGGCCCCGCTCTTGCAGACGCGGTCAATCGCGTCGAGCAATTGCTCCCGCAAGCCGAGGTACTGACGCGGCAGGTCGACGAAGGGTACGCGGTCGATGCTCATTTTGAATAGAACTCCCTGACCAGACTCACCACCTGCTCCCTCTGCCCGGTCGTGATGAACTCATGCACCGGTAGCGACAGTACTGACTTGCACACCGCTTCGGCGCGAGGAAAGTCACCTGGTTTGTGGCCGTACTTGTTCGCCGCAGGCTGCAGATGCATCGGGATCGGGTAGTGCACTTTGGCATCGACACCGTTGGCAATGAGAAAGCGCTGCAGTTCGTCGCGACGCGCGCACTCCACGCTGTAAATATGAAATACCTGCTTCACGCGCGGGTCACGCGGGGGAATACGCACCTGCGGAACGGCTCCTAGTCCTCGATCATAGTATGCAGCATTGGCGATTCGCGATTCTGTAATGCGATCTATTTTCTGCAACAGATGGCTCGCTACCACTGCCTGGACGGTGTCGAGACGGGAATTGAAGGCGAACATGGCACATTCGTCGCGGTTCATGAGGCCGTGATTGCGCAGCAGGCGCAGTTTGTCGGCCAGAATCTGGGAGTTAGTCACAATCACCCCGCCATCGCCCCACACGTTGAGGTTCTTCAAAGGGTGCATACTGAAGCAGCCCGCGTCGCCGAAGGAACCGGCCGATTGGCCATCCAACGTGGCCTTGATCGCGTGGCAGGCGTCCTCAACAATGAACAAACCATGTTTGCGGGCAATCGCTTGGATTTCGTCCATGCGGCAAAGCTTGCCGGACCAGTGTACGGGCAGAATCGCCTTGGTGCGAGGCGTGATGGCCGCCTCGATACCCGCGGGATCGATGTTGTAGTCGTCCTGCACGTCCACAAATACCGGCCGCGCGCCTACGGTCACGATGGCACCGATAGTTGCGTAGAAAGTGAACGGTGTAGTGATAACCTCGTCGCCGGCACCGACGCCCAGCCCTATCATGCTGAGCCGGAGCGCATCGGTGCCGCTATTGACGCCGATGGCGTGCTTGGTCCCGGTAATGGCGGCGTACTGTTGCTCGAACTCATCCACAGCACGCCCAAGGGTGAAATCGCCCTTCAACACTACCTGCTTCATCTTGGCGAAAATCGCCTCGTAGTCGGCAAACTGATGCGCGAGATAATTGTGACTGATGGGCAGCGCGCCAGTGCGGTCGTACTGCTCAGGCAGGAAATTGGTCAGCATGAAACATTCCTAAGGTTTATGTACGTAATTCCAGGGCAGGGTAAGCATTTTTTCGTAGTGTCGGTCGATCCATGAGATTGTACGATCGATCCCGTCTTCGAATACAATGCGCGGCACCCAGCCGAGTTCGCTGGCTGCCTTCGAGGCATCCATCAAGTAAGCCATGTCTTTGCCGAGTCGATCCGCGGTGACCTCGGTCGCCTGCTCGATATCGGTGCTAAGCTTACGGCAGATTATTTCTACAACCTCATAGATCGAATGGTACCGCTCTGGCGAAAAGTGGTAGATCTCGCCGGGCTTGCCAGACTCGATCATCCGCGCAATTCCGTCCACCACGTCGGCGGCATGAACAAATGCGCGCACCGATTTTCCGCCACCGTGCAGCGGGAGTTTCTCGTTTGAACGTACGCTCAGTATGGCCTTGGGGACAATGCGGTAGAGTTGCTGGTGTTCGCCATAGAAATTGGCGAAACGGCCGAACACTACCGGGAAACCGTAGTTCTGATGGAAAGCCTTCAAGCTCATGTCAATCGCGGCGTGCGAAACGGCGTACGGTGTGCTCGGGTTGTAGGGCTGATCCTCGTTGATCAGCTTATCGCAACTGCCGTAGACTTCAGGCGTGGAAATGCGTATATATCGTTTCAATCGAGACTGATCTTTTAGAAAATGGTGCAGGCGTACCTTCGACACAATGTTTGTCTGATACCACTGCTCGGGCGCCTGCCAACTCTCCGCCACCATGCCTTGACCGGCGAAATCGGCAATAACCTCAGGCTGAAATTCGGCGAGCGCTTCGCAGATTCTCGCAAAATCGCGGTTCAGGTCCAGTTGAAGAAAGCGGAATCTCGAAATCTGCGGGAGCTCCCTGTAAGGAAGGAAGACATCGTCCGGCTCGGCCGATCGACTGATCCCCAGCACCTCACTCCCTTGAGCCAGAGCGTGTGCGGCGTAAGCGGACCCAGCGAACGAATTGCTGGCAAGAACGACCACCCGACTAGGCACGCGCAAGTCCTATACCTTCGCCGGAGGATGCGAGCACAGCCGCTGCATGATCATGTGGCCGACGATAAGCTGCATGTCTTCGCTAATCTGCATGTCGTCCACGGGAAAATGAATCGGAACGCTCGCCAGAGCTTTGGCTTCACCTCCTGTGTAACCAAGAATGGCGTAAGTCTTCATCCCCATCGCATTCGCTTGTGCGAGGCCCTTAACGATGTTGGGCGAGTTGCCGCTCCCCGACAATGCGATTAGGACATCGCCCCGACGCCCCTGAACCGCAAGTTGCGCAGAAAAGATCGATTCGTAATCCACGTCGTTCGCCAAGCAGGTAAGCACCGCCGAATTCGCCGGAAGCGCTGACACCCGAAGACCGGATCCGATTGTCTTGGATATGCCGTAGAGAAAGTCGTTCGCCAGATGAATCGCGTTTCCGGCGCTGCCGCCATTTCCGCAAAGGAAGACCTGCCGACCATCCCGCCAGCAGTTCGCGAGTTCCTCGACCAACCGCTCGACCCCGGTCCAATCTGAAGATTGCAGCACCGATTGCAGCCGCCGCGCATAATCGGCAAATTGGAGCTTGGCCGATAGATAAACATCGCTCATTTCAGGACTTCCCGCTGCATCCACTTCAGATTGTAGAAACGATCCTCGTCCTTCAGCTCGTTCGAGCGGTACTTGCGAGCGATCTCGCGGATCGCATCCTCCACGGTCTTCTTCGGCCGGAAGCCAGTTGCCAGAAGCTTATCGGAATTGACTCGATAGGAGCGCGGGTCGTTTGATTCGGTGACCGCTATTTCCGCAGGAGCGTACTCAACCACGCGCTGTGCAATTTCCATGATTGAAAGATTTTCGAAACCCGCATTGTATATACCGTGATGCTCCGGATGATCGAGCATGAACACGTATAGATCGGTGATGTCGTCTATGTGTATATTCGGACGAACCTGCCCACCACCGAAAACCGTGATCTTTTGATTGCGCAGTGCCTGCATCGTAAGCATATTGACGGAGACATCTAGCCGCATGCGGGGCGAATAGCCGCAAACGGTCGCCGGCCGAACGATTTGAACCGCCATTTTGTCAGCGTAGCTCAACATCACGCGCTCGGCGACCATTTTCGTCTTGTTGTACTCTGAAATAGGTTTTAGCTCGAGATCTTCAGTCACTTGAAGCTCTTCCTTGATCCCGTAAACACTCCCGGAGGAGGCGTAAATGAATCGCTCGACCCCCGTGCGTACCGCCTTGTCGGCGAGTTGCATGGTAGCGAGCGCGCTGATTTCCCAGGTTAGTTTCGGGTCGAGGTCGCCGCAGGGGTCGTTCGCCACTGACGAAAGATGAATAATCGAATCGATGCCATCGAGCGAAATTCGGTCGATATCGCGGACGTCCCCCTGCACCACAGACAAATTTGCGTGGGGCGGGAGGAAATTCCCGAACCACATGGTATCAATTACTCTCACCTTATGACCGCGGGCAAGAAGCTTCGGAACGAGTACCGTACCTTTGTATCCACAGCCACCAGTTACCAAAATATTCATTTAAGTTCCTCGTTACAAAGCAATCTAACTGCACCATTCGCCGAGCATTGCTACCCTTTCGCACATAGTTCGTGGAAATTGGGGGAATCCAAATGTGGCTGGAAACCATATGAATATTGGCTCCCACATGTTTCGCGTCGCGATTGGTGTTGGCATTCATGCCGAAAACAAACATTCGTCCAATCGACAACGGTGTTCGCGGAAGGCGATTCGGCCCCGGATTTCAGTCCGCAACCGTCCGCACCAAGTCCACTCAATGAGCCACTAGCAAGAGTCCGTCAGCCTTCGTTAACACGGAGATATTCACAAAATTTCTTTCCACGTTACTCGTGCCCGTCGAACGCATGGTAGCCGTGGCGCTTGACCAACTCATCGCGTTCAGCTGACTTGAGATCTTCCCTTACCATTTCAGCCACCATTTCGCCGAATGTGATCTTTGGAACCCAAAGCAGTTTGTTCCTTGCTTTGCTAGAATCACCTAGCAGGGTATCGACTTCGGTTGGACGGAAGTAGAGGGAATCGACGGTGACGATTGGGGATCGGGAAAGCTTGGATGGGGAATGGCTAGAGCGGTTTTTCCAATATCCCTTTTCCTCAGCGCCTGCGCCTTCCCATTGAATATCCATACCGAGTTCCGCAGCGGCCGCGTTGACGAAGTCGCGCACACTAAATTGCACTCCAGTCGCAATTACGAAGTCTTCCGGTTGCGCTTGTTGCAACATTAGCCATTGCATTTCAACGTAATCTTTAGCGTGGCCCCAATCGCGTTTTGCATCCAAATTACCGAGATATAGCCGCTCCTGTAAGCCCAGCTTGATTCGCGCCAGCGCACGAGTAATTTTCCTTGTGACGAAATTTTCGCCCCGCACGGGCGATTCGTGGTTGAAAAGTATTCCATTACAGGCGTACATGCCGTAGGCCTCGCGGTAATTTACTGTTATCCAGTAGGCATACAGCTTGGCGACAGCATAAGGACTACGCGGATAGAAAGGAGTGGTCTCCTTTTGCGGAGTTTCCTGTACCAAGCCGTAGAGTTCAGAGGTGCTAGCTTGGTAGAAACGTGTTTTCTTTTCCAAACCGAGGATGCGAATAGCTTCGAGGATACGCAGCGGGCCGAGGGCGTCGGAATTGGCGGTGTATTCGGGTTCCTCGAAGCTCACCGCGACATGGCTCTGTGCCGCCAGATTGTAAATTTCGTCCGGCTGAGTCTCCTGAATAATGCGGATTACGTTTGCCGAATCGGTCAAGTCACCGTGGTGCAGGAAAAATCGAACGCCCTCCTCATGGGGATCGCGATACAGGTGGTCAATCCTGGCGGTATTGAACGACGAGGCGCGGCGCTTGACACCATGGACAACGTATCCCTTGTCTAGAAGAAACTCAGTGAGATAGGCGCCGTCCTGACCGGTAACACCGGTGATCAATGCAACTTTAGGTCGTGTGCTCATGGTTGCATTTCCTTCGGATAAAGAGGAGAAACGTGGCCCTAGTCGTCTTA
>JBBTVH010000103.1:0-8439 GCA_038063355.1 Patescibacteria group bacterium
TCTCTCATCCAAGCTTCTTCCTTAACAGCTCATTCACCTTCCCCGGATTCGCTTGTCCTCTTGATTCCTTCATCACCCAGCCGACGATGGATCCTAGGGCCGCTGCTTTGCCAGCCTTATAACTTTCAAGAGCCTGGGGATTCGCCGCGATCGCCTTCTGTACCAGCTCTTCGATTGCCGAATCGTCGCTGATTTGCTGCATGCCTTCCGCCGCGATGATTTCTTTCGCGGATTTCCCCGTAGCGACCATTTTTTCCATCACATCTTTGCCCGCATTACCGGAGATCGTTCCCATTTCAATGGTCTCCACAAGTTCCAGCATCGCCTTCACAGAAGGACCTTCGCTGACGGTTTTCTCTGCGGCGTTGAGGAATCCTAGGAGCTGCGTGAGGAC
This sequence comes from Patescibacteria group bacterium, assembly GCA_038063355.1. Taxonomy (GTDB): domain Bacteria; phylum Patescibacteriota; class Gracilibacteria; order Peribacterales; family Peribacteraceae; genus 2-12-FULL-55-11. Next base: position 395 of record JBBTVH010000103.1, read on the forward strand.
GACGCTCACGGCGCGTTTGCCATCGCCCGTTTTTTCGTAGACGGCATCGAAGACGGATCGCAGCGCCGCATCATCGATCACCTGCATGGACTGCTTACTATTGAGGCCGAGTTTGAGATAGCGATCCCGTAGCGCCTTGGGTAGCTCGGGCAGTTTCTTTTTGATGGCATCGAGTTCCTTCACATCAAACTCCAGTGGGGGAATATCCGGTTCCGGGAAATACCGGTAGTCATCCGCCGTTTCTTTGTCACGGAGCATGCGCGTCTTTTCCTCATCATCCTGCCATCCTACGGTGATCGCTCCTTTCATCGGGCCGCCCTTTTCCTCCCAGAGTTTTCTGAGCCGTCTCTCTTCGTACTGCAACGCTTTTTCGAGAGACTTAAACGAGTTCAGGTTTTTGATCTCACTGCGCGCATTCAGTTTCTCGGTTCCTTTTTCCCGGAGCGAGATCGAGGCATCGAAACGCATCATGCCTTTGAACATGTCGGCTTCGGAGGCATCCACGGCGATCAAAATTCTCCGCAACTCCTGCGCGAACGCCACGGCCTCGTCGGCGGATCGTAAATCCGGCTCGGTAACGATTTCCATGAGCGGCGTTCCTGCGCGGTTGTAGTCACAGAGTGTTTTTTTACCACGATGGGTCAGCTTTCCCGCATCGTTCTCCATGTGTAACCGTGTGATGCGGCACACGCGTTCCTCCGTGACACTCCCGCTACTATCCCTCAACTCATAGGAAACACTTCCGGCTTTGGAGAGCGGAAAATCGTACTGGGAAATCTGGTACCCCGCGGGGAGATCGGGATAGAAATAATGCTTGCGGTCGAAGTGGCAGTCGGGAGCCACGGTACAACCAATCGCGAGCGATGCTTTCACTGCTTTCGCAACCGCTTCGGCATTGGGGACGGGCAAGGTTCCCGGGTGTCCCATGCACACGGGGCAAACAGTCGTGTTCGGTCCTTTATTCCATGCGTCATTGTCGCACCTACAGAACATCTTCGTTTTGGTGCTCATTTGGGCATGGATTTCGAGGCCAATGATTGCTTCGAGGTTAGGCACAGGGGTCATTCTGAAGATACAAGATACAAGATACAAATAAGATACAAGATACAAAAAATACTCAAATCTTCTGATAATCCACAATCAGCACTCCCTCCAGATGATCCACTTCATGCTGTACGACCCTTGCGTCAAAATCATGCAATTTCCTTTCTTGCGACTTTCCCTTCGCATCCAGATATTTCAACGTGATCTCGGTGGAGCGGGGGACAATCACGGCGATGCCCGGCAGACTCAGGCAGCCTTCTTCCGCCGATTCCTGCTCTTTGCTTTTTGACGTGATTTTCGGATTGATCAAGGGAATCATCTTTCCGGAGATCAATGCGAGGCAGACGCGTTCCGTGCGGGCCACTTGCGGTGCCGCGATACCCGCGCCATCGGCATCCTTTACAGTTTCCTGGAGATCCTTGATCAGCTTCAGAATCTCTTTAGTCACCTTCGGCACGCTCTTTGTCTTTTTGCGAAGGAGGGGATGGTTGGGGCCGGTGATGATTGGAAGTACGGACAAAGTATTATGTATCAAGTATTAGGTAGTAAGTATCGCAAGCGCATACCTAATACTAAATACATAATACTTAATACAATCAAGCTACCAATCTCTTCAGCCCCGCCCGCTTCCTCAATTCATCCAATGAGCGAATGTTTCCCTTTTCCATCATCTTCAAAAACGCCTGGGCGGTGATGAGTACGTCGGGAAGTGCGCGGTGGCGGTTCGTGGGGAGCGTGAGCCCGCAGCGCAGCGCCAGCACATCAAGGTTGTGGCGGAACTCTTGCGGAAAGACCGATCGGCTGAGGACCAAGCTGCAGAGGCACTCGGGAAGATCGACGTAGCCCCAACAGAAGTCCTTTTCCACGCGCAAAAATCCCATGTCGAAGTCGGCGTTGTGCGCGAGAAGGGTAGATCCTTTGGCAAAGGTGAGAAACTGCGGCAACACTTGGTCGATCGTCGGGGCGTTAGCCACCATCGTGTCATTGATCTTGTTCACCTGCGCGGCTTCCCAGGGGATCAACCGCTCGGGGTTTACGTACGTCTGAAAGGCCGTTTCTCCTTGAATAACTCCGCCTTCAATGCGAACGGCCGCGATCTCAATGATCCGGTGACCGCGCCTCGGATCGAGACCGGTCGTCTCGACGTCGAACACGGTGAAAGGAGGGAGGAAGGACATGCGGGAAGTGGACTGTAGTGCAGCGGAGCCAATATAAAAATTGTTGGATTGCTGAATTGTTATATTGCTTGTGGAGGTAAAGAGCGGAGGGCTCGATCCTCGCTTGCGAACAATACAGCAATACAACAATATAACCATTCATGGCATCTCTTACGCTGCGCTTTGTCCTTGATATTCTGCGGAAGCGGCACGTCCCTCCGAAGACCTTTTTGCATTTCCGCACGCCTCTCGATCTCCTCGTCGCTACGATCCTTTCGGCGCAATGCACCGATGGGCGCGTGAACATGGTCACAAAAGAAATTCTGTTTCCGAAGTACAAAACTCCGTTTGATTATCTGGGGGTTTTGCGTACTGAACTCGAGCAGGACGTCCATTCCTGCGGTACGTATAGAAACAAAGCGAAATATATTCAGCTGATGTGTGGTATGCTCATTCATCAGCATCAGGGAGAAGTCCCACATACCATGAAAGAACTGATCGCACTTCCCGGCGTGGGCCGTAAAACTGCCTCCGTCATCCTTTCCGCTGCATTCGACATCCATGAAGGGATTGCGGTCGATACGCACGTGTTTCGCGTCGCTCGGAGATTGGGGCTCAGTAGTGGTAACACGCCCGAAAAAGTCGAGCAGGATCTCATGAAGGGCGCCCCCAAGAAGGAGTGGGGGAACGTGACGACGCTTCTCATCAGTCACGGGAGAAGTGTGTGCACGGCCCGCAACCGCGCGTGCGATCACTGTCCGTTTCAGAAGGATTGTCCTTCGTCATGGGTCCAGGGGAGGAAAGACCTGGGAAAACCCGTAAAGAAATCGCGTTCATAAACTGTTTCCCCGTGGGCATTTCTGCGCTATAATAAGCCCCTCTTCCTTCTCTTCTTTATGCAGATCCGCCGCTTCCTTCTGGCCATTTCCTTGGTCGCCCTTGCCGCCTGTCTTCCCGCAAAGAATGCTACAAATCCTGATGGAAGCGCGATGTCGCAGGGTGCCGCCGAACGTTCCGCACAGCCCGTGACGGAAGACGGCGTAACGATGAAAGATGGAATGATGCTCACGATCAAAGACGGACAGATGTCGCGGATGCAAGAGGATCTGGAGTATGACGACGGCACGACGGTGAAAACCGACGGCACGGTCATACTTTCGGACGGTACCACGCTGGTCCTCCCCGAAGGCATGATGATCACGGTGGACGGCAGTCTCCAGATGCGCGGGGAGTTTGTGGTACAGGGAAATCCCGTGATCACGGCTCCGGTATCGGAAGGCGCGGCGTCCGTCCGCGTCGAGGAAGCTGCGGGGGCCACCTATACAGATTACACGGCCGACGTCCTTATGAACGGTGAGACGAAGGTGCTCTTCTTCCATGCCTCATGGTGTCCAGAGTGCAAGAAGGCGAACACATACCTAGAGTCTATCCTTCCTTCGTCGGAATATTCCCGTTCGGTCTATAAAGTGGACTATGACACGGCTAGGGATCTCAAAGCGAAGTACAACGTGGTATACCAGCACACATTTGTGGTGGTGGATGGTAGCGGTGTGAAGATTTCTTCGGTCCAGGGCCCAACGGAAGTGCAGATCGCGGCGCTTCTGAAGTGAGGAAAGTAATATTCCTGCCCTTCCTGCCCTTCCTGCCCTATCATTCGTTCATGTTCACTCTTCCTGTTGCCATGACGCTCTTCCTCGCGGGGATGCTCACGATCTTTTTGCCGTGCATCTTGCCGCTCGTGCCGATCGTCCTGGGAGTGAGCGTTGCGGGCAGGAGCAGATTGCGGCCGTTTTTCACCGTGCTCGGCATGGTGATCAGCTTTGTCGGTTTCACGTTTCTCCTCACGCTGGTTCTCAGCCAGTTCGTGGCGTTTGCCGACGTGCTTCGGATCGCCACGTATTACATCCTGTTTCTGTTCGGCGTCGGATTTCTCACGGGAAACCGCATGCTGCAGCTTCTGGGCGCCGTCGCAGGAGGATTTTTCTTCCAGCGCTACGGCTGGATCGGGGTCACGATCGCACAAACACTCGGCGCCACTGCCATGGAACTGGGGTCCAAGATCGCCGTGAAGATCCAGCAGTGGGGAGGAGAGATACAGCAGGAAACTGGTGAGAAACTCGGACGCGAAAATCCCCTCGGTGCTTTCATCATCGGGCTAACATTGGGCCTCGTATGGGTGCCATGCGCCGGACCCGCTCTGGGATTTGCATTCGCGCTTGTTCGCGAGGAACCCGGGCCTCGTGCTGCCTTCCTACTTTCCATGTACGGTCTGGGGACGGCGGTGCCGCTTCTTCTTGTGGGATACGGCGGCCAAGCTGTTGCCCGTCGCGTACGTGCGCTGAACCGCTATAGCGGGCTCATCAAGCGGGTTGCAGGCATTGTGCTTATCCTCACTGCAGTAGGCTTGCAGTATGGAGGATTGATGCGGCTGCAGACGTACCTTGTGGAGAAAGTAGGGTACGGAGATTTCGGAAGTAGGGTGGAGGAGAAGTTGTTTGAAGGGGATTCAGAAGATTCAAAAGATTCAGAGGAATCGGTTCTCGTAAATCCCTTCGATACATCCCTTCCTACATTAGGGGAAGCCCCGGAATTCATTGGTCTCGGTCCTTGGCATAATTCTGAGCCGTTCACGATGGAGAGCCTCCGCGGCAAGGTCGTTCTGGTCGATTTCTGGACGTATTCGTGCATCAATTGCATTCGCACACTTCCGTACATTCAGGGCTACTGGGAAACGTTTGAAAATGGAAAATTGAAAATTGAAAATGGAAAATTATTAAACAACTTTGTCCTTATTGGAATACATACCCCGGAGTTCGTTTTTGAAAAAGACGAGAGGAACGTTGCAGACGCCATCAAGCGACATGGCCTTACATATCCCGTGGCGCAGGACAACGATTTCGGCACATGGAATGTGTTTCAAAACCGTTACTGGCCGGCGAAGTACCTTATCGATGCGGAGGGAAACATCCGCTACACGCACTTTGGAGAAGGAGAATATGAGGAGACAGAGGAGGCGATTGCAAGCTTGTTGAGGGAAGCGGGTGTCAACGTAACGGATTCAGAGGATTCAAAAGATTCAAACCCTTCGACAGGGCTCAGGACAGGCGATTCAGAGGATGTAAAAGAGTATTACGGTAAGCAGACCCCGGAGATCTATCTTGGCCCACGCAGCTGGAGTTCTTTTGGCAACGGAGGAATATTTCCCACCGATGATGCCGTGGTCTACACCGCGCCCGAGGAGATGAAGCTTCATGAATACACTCTCGACGGCACATGGCAGATTGTGGAGGACGAGCAGAGGGTTCTGCGGTCGCAAATAGGAGATATCCGCATGAAGTTTTTGGGTGGAGAGATCAATCTGGTGATGGGCGTGGAGGGTATGGCTGCCGCAGCGGAAGGTAACGATCTTCCATTACCGATGGTGCAAGTCTTCGTCGATGAAAATCTAGTACAGACGTTTACCATCGATCGTTTTGATCTCTTCGCATTGTGGAAAGGGGAATACGGAGAACACGAGGTTACGCTCAAGATCGCCGGTGCGGGGGCCGAAGGATATGCGTTTACGTTTGGGCAGTAAAAAAGCCCGTCAACCGACGGGCCTTTGCAGGTTATTTTCTTACGCGTCGAAGTACTTGTAGAACTCCCACGGTGTGGGGCGCATACCGCCTTCGGCGACTTCCGCGCGTTTTCCTTCGATGTAGGAAGTGATGAAGGCCTCGGAGAAGACACCGTTTTTCGTGAGGAAGGCGTGGTCGTCTTCCAGCGCGTCGAGTGCGTCGGTGAGTGTTGCCGGTGCATGCGGGATCTTGCTGAGTTTGCCTGCCTCCATCTTGTAGAGGTTTTCGTCGGTGTGCGATCCGGGCTTGAGCTCGCGCTCGATGCCGTCGAGACCGGCTAGGAGCATCGCGGAGAAGGCGAGGTAGGGGTTGCAGGCTGCATCCGGCATACGGAATTCCACACGCTTAGCCTTCGGATTGTTGCTGTACATGGGAATACGGATCGCGGCCGAGCGGTTGCGGGCCGAGTAGATCAGATTCACCGGTGCTTCGAAGCCCGGCACCAGGCGTTTGTAGCTGTTGGTCGTGGGATTACAGAGTGCGCAGAGCGCCGGAGCGTGTTTCAGCAGCCCCGCTAAGTAGGACATTGCCATGGTGCTCAGCCCCGCATACTCGCCGCCGGCAAAGAGCGGCTTGCCGTTCTTCCACAGGCTCTGATGTACGTGCATGCCGGTGCCGTTGTCCCCATAGAGGGGTTTGGGCATGAAGGTGACGGTCTTACCGAATTGCGCGGCCACATTGCGTAAAATGTATTTGTAGCGGATCAACTTATCGGCCATCGTGAGCATTTCATCCCTTTCCATGTCGATCTCTCCTTGGCCGGCCGTCGCGACTTCGTGATGCGAGGTCTCCACCTTGATGCCCGAGGCTTCAAGCTCGCGGACCATCGCGGAGCGCACACCCTTCAATTGATCCATCGGCGTTCCCGGGAAGTAACCCTCTTTGTTGCGGATCTTGTATCCCATGTTCCCTCCCACCTCTTCCTTGCCGGTATTCCAGATGGCTTCCTTGGAATCCACCGCGTAGAAGGCTCCCGACTGGCCCTGGTCGTAGCGCACGGAATCGAAGATGAAGAACTCCGCCTCGGGGCCGAAGTAGGCGACGTCGGCGACGCCGCTCTTCTTCAGGCGTTCCACGGCTCGCTTCGCAATAGTGCGTGGACTGGAGTCATAGAGATTTCCGTTCATGGGATCCTTCACGTCGCAGAGCAGCGCAATCGTTGGTTCTCCCGAGAAGGTATCAAGGAACGCGGTCGCAGCATCGGGCATCAGGAGCATGTCGCTTTCCTCAATGTTCTGAAAGCCGCGGATGCTGCTGCCGTCAAATCCTGCGCCCCCTTCGAAGATGTCAGCAAGCTCATGGATCGGTTTCGTCGTGTGCTGAAGCGTTCCCGGCACATCCACGAACGTATAATCGGCGAACGTCGCGCCGTGCTTTTTCGCAAATGCGATCACGTCGGCCTTGGTCTTCATGGCGGGCGTAAACTCAAGGTCGGCGCCGGAGCGTGCGAACTTGGCATCAGCAATGAGAGCCTCTTTCATGGGGGAGGAAACCGGATTCATAGGGAGAGGGGGAAGGAATTGAAAATTGAGAATGGAAAATTGAAAATTTCGCATGCGAGTGTGCAGCCGTTCTTTAGCTGTGAACACCCGATTTTTGTTCAAAAGAATTGCTCTGTTCGTATATTTATCAACGACATCAAACCTATAAAATGGCTTATTAAAGCCAAATATTATTTATAAATTGCCGATATCATTTTATTCAATCCTTTGTTGTAAAAATTAATAACAGCTTGCTATGCTCTGCATGTCATTGAATTCTCCATTCTCCAGCCTTCGTCCCGCTGCGGCGGTACTACGGCCGGCAGGCAATTCCCCACTTTATCATGGCTCGCGACCTCCTTCCTATTCTCGAATCTATCGGTCTCGACTCCAAAGAGGCGCAGTTGTACCTGACGGGGCTCCAGATCGGCTCCGCGCCGGCATCCGAATACGCGAAGAGGAGCAAATTGAATCGCATCACGAGTTATAACTTGCTCGAAGAGATGGTGCAGAAAGGAATCTTCACTATGGAACGCAAAATGCGCGCGAAGTGGTACGCACCTGTCGCTCCAGAATATCTTTCGATCGAAGCACGGAAAAATGCAGAGTCTCTGGAGCGCATTCTCCCCGAGCTACGATCGTTGCAAGGCGCCGCGCACCGCAGTCCCCACGTTCGCTTCTTTGAGGGATGGGAAGGCGTGCAAAAAGTGTACGAAGATACGCTCACGGCATCCGGATAGCTTCTG
>JBBTVH010000104.1:0-5143 GCA_038063355.1 Patescibacteria group bacterium
TATTGCCGTTCTCTCCGAGTATCCACCATTCTCTCTTCTCAATGTGCTCGGACCTTCTTCAATCATGGTCTTTCTGTTAGCCCTCTATCCCCTTGCAACGACGGTGTGCTTTGTATTGCCCTGGGGAAAGAAACGCACCGTCAGTGTGGTGGTTACAGCGGTCATTGTTGTGGCGATACTTTCGTTTGGGGTGGTGGGATTTAGGAATTTGAATACGTTTTGAGAAGAGCGGTTCGCCCAAGCAGACGTCTCTACGGAGCCACGGTATTCTTCGGCAAGGTATGTGGCGCACTACAATGATTGCATTCCATGAATTCTGCGGAGTACCATTTGTGTATGGCTTTTGAACAGGAAGCGACAGTGCAGGATGGAAATGAGAGAGACAAAGTCGAACCACGCAGTCCTAAAACAGAAACAGTTCCTGCTGCTCCTGTTCGAGCGGATGAACGTCAGCTAATCGTAGACTCAGGGTTTGCGACGGACACACGTGAAGCAATGAATCGTCAGGTGGCCCAGCTGTTGCCGTCACATTTAATATAAAGACGGTTCCTTTCGTCTTTTCTACAGAAACTTCAATATTTCTTCCAAAGCATCGAACACTTTCTGCGGTTCCACATGAAATTTCTCAGGTGCGAACGGGCGGCGCACAATCCAGCATTCCATTCCCGCGTTCTTCGCCGCTTCTGCATCGAACGGCTGGTCACCGATGTACACGCACTCCAAAGGATCAACATTCAACTTCTCTGCAGCGAGAAGAAGGCCATCAGGCCGTGGTTTAGATTTCCCTTCAAGGTCTGTTTCATCGAGTAGCACTCTCACCATTGACCGCAGCGGAATGCGGTGTTCGATCGCATCGATGTAGGTTTTGTGCGATCCCGTCACGATCCCCGTGGGATATTTTCTCGCGATGGTTTTGAAACACGTTTCGGCGCCGTCGTGCCAGACAATTTCGCTTCGAAGCATCTCTTCGTAGATCCGGTCGCGGTTCGTGCGTAGAGTTGCGTAGTGCGATTGGTCGATGCCGAGCTCCATGAGCCAGTCGCGCATCGGTTTTCCCGAAGGGTATAAATGTCCGAAGTCTTTATCACAGAGTGTGTGACCGATATCTTTCAAGACCCGGCGGTATGCCTCGCGCCAAAGCTTCGGCGAATCGATTAATGTGCCGTCGAGGTCGAAGAGGATGGCGGAGAAGGGCATAGGAGGATGTTAAACGTCGACGTAGAGACGTGCCGCGGCACGTCTCTACAACACGTTAAACCTCGACGATAATCGGAATAACCATTGGCTCTCTATCCAGCGCCCGATCGAAATACCTGTACAAGGCGCCAGTAACGGCTCGCTTAAGGGCTTTGCGATCTGTCTCCCCGCGATTCACGGCTTCTTCATAGGCCTTCTTACTCGCATGGATAACTTCGGCGGTGATGGTCTGCTGCTCGGAGCCGTAGATGAGTCCGCGGCTGAGGACATCAGGATCGCCGACGAGACGTTTGCTTTCGCTGTAGGCACGAAGGATCACCATGACCACGCCGGATTCACTCATAATCTTGCGATCCAAAAGCACCCGCTGGCCTTCGCCGGCGGATCCGCGGCCGTCGATGATGACATCTTGGACGGTGAGTTTGTGCTTACTTTTGCGGGCGGCGCCTCCATGTTCGAATTCCAGGATCTCGCCGTTACTGAGAAGGTGGATCTGGTTATCGGGGTAGCCGATGCTTTTGGCGATATCCGCGTGCGCGGAGCGCATGTGCGGTTCGCCGTGCTCGGGGATGATGTGCCGTGCGCGGACCAGGCGGTGCATCAGAAGGATGTCGCCGCGGTGGCCGTGGCCGGTCACATGGAGCGCAAGTTCTTGGTTCGTTTTCACAATGGCTCCGCGCAGATGCAGGTTATTGATCACCTTTGAGACGGCACGCTCGTTTCCAATAATCGGGTTGCTGCTGAGGATCACGGTATCCCCTTTCTTCACTTCGATGTGCCGGTGCGTGCCGAGGCCCATGCGGGCCAGACCCGCAGCTTCTTCACCCTGGCTGCCTGTGGTGATGATGAGGGCTTCGCGGTCGGGAACCTTGTCCATACCCGGACCTACTTTCCGTATCAGCCCGCGTGGGGCCTTGAGGTAGCCCAGGTTTTGGGCGATCTCGGTATTCGTCTCCATACTTCTGCCGGAGATGAACACTTTGCGGTTATGGGTCTTGGCGTGTTCCACGACCTGCTGGATGCGGTTCAAGAGCGACGAGAATGTCGAGATGATCACGCGGCCTTTGGCGTCGCGGATCAAGTCTCCAAGCGTTGAGGAGATTTCACTCTCACTCTTGCTGAAGCCGGGTTTCGTGGCGTTGGTGGAGTCCGCGATGATCGCGAGCACTCCTTCTTTGCCAAGCTCCGCCAGGCGCTGGAAATCCGCGGGAGGTTCGTCTCCTGTGGGTGTAAGGTCGAATTTAAAGTCGCCCGTATGGACGATCTTTCCGTACGGCGTGTGGAGAACGATGGCAGCGGAATCCGGAATACTGTGTGTGACTCTGAGATATTCCACTTCCACCTTGCCGATGCGGATCTTCTGTCCGTACGTGACGTTATTGAGCCGCGCTTGGGCGGTAATGCGCTCTTCATCGAGGCGCTTCTTTACGAAGGCGATGGTGAGCTTGGTGCCGTAGCACGGCGGATAATGCAGCTGCGGGAGCAGATGCTGCACCGCGCCGATGTGGTCTAAGTGCGCATGGGTGAAGAGCACCGCTTTGATACGGTTCTCGCGGCCCTTCAGAGACGTCATGTCCGGGATCAGATAATCAATACCCAGCATATCCTCGTCCGGGAACTGGAGTCCCAAATCGATGATGTAGAGGTCTCCGTCCACGTCGATGACGCAGCAGTTACGACCGACCTGGTCGAATCCTCCCAGAGGATAAATGCGCAGTCCGCCCTTACTCAGGACGGGTTGCTGCGGAGTGGCGGGGGCCGGCATGGGCCGTCCATCATTGCGTACCCCGGGTTGTGCTGGCTGGGGCGGGCCTTGCCTACTGGTAGGCAGGCCTTGCCGATGATGGTGCGGGGAATGATGTCCCCGGTTGTCCCGTTGATTCCCACGGGAAGGATGAGGAGCGCCCTTTTTTTGGGGCCCCTCTTTAGAATTCAGGTGCCTCTGCACCCATTGTCCGACGGTTTTCATTAAACGGTCTTGGAATAAATCGCTGCAATTGCAGTTCACCACTAGTGTAGGCGCATGAGGGTTTTTCGTCAATAGATGGATGTTGATAGTGCATGTTTTTGGCTTAATATAAACAAATTTTTATTTTTAAATCATGCATTTCGTAGCGGAGAGTCGTGGCTCTCCGCTACGAAATGCAGAGAATTTTTTCCTTGTACGGCATCCTGCGGGTTTTCGTACATCAGACCTGCCCTTGCTCACAAATGTTCCACCCGGTAGCCTTCCTTACCGTATGGACATTACGGTCCAATCGGGCCAGACCAAGGCGGGAAATGGCAGCGTTCTCTCGACGCTTTCCATGGAATCCGCGCACGGCGAACAGGTTCTACTGCTTCTTCGGATGGATGCGGACTCCTCCGACGCTAAGGCATTGGAAAAGGAGATGGCGAATGTGGTGCGGCACAGCCTTCTGGAAACCGAAGGAGACGCCTCCGCCCGGCTCGACGGTACGCTCAAAGAAATCAATGGTCTTCTGAAGGGGCTTCTGCTTTCGGCGACCATCCAGGACGTGCATGCCATCATCAGCATCGTCGATCAGAGGGGCAATCTCCACGTCTCCCATGCCGGCCGCGCCGAGGCGTATGTGGTTCGCGGCGCTTCGGCAAGCCAAATAACAGAGTACTCGAAGGGCAAGTCCACGCCCGCGTTCGTCTACATCGCAAGCGGCTCCCTAGAGCCCCGCGAAGTCGTCGTGTTCTCTACCCAACGGCTACTTCGGGCTCTAACACCCGCGCAGCTGGTGCAGGTGGCACAACGTTCGGGCCACGTGGTGGATGAGATCATCCATACACTTGACGGAGAGAAGGAGGAGGCGGCAGTGGCCGTCCTTGTTGTAGGGGGCAAACATCAGATGGCGCTTGAGGACTCCTCTGCTCCGGCCAAAGAGCGGCGCGGCGCTCCACCTGTCCGTAATCGCGGCAACCGCAGAAGTGCGGGCGCGATGCAGAAGGTCACGGCATTCCTGCTCGTGATTTCAGACAAAACCCAAGACATCATCAAAGGACTCGACCTTCCAGCTTTTGCAGCTTCAGCCAAAAAATGGACGGCGGGGTTCCGCAAGGATCTCAAAGACCCTGCGCGCAAACGCCGTGCTCACCTTCTCCTTCTTGCGGGCACCATCGCAGCGTTTATTGTTATTTGGGCGCTGCTGCAGCTCACGATGAACAGCGAGAAGAGCAAGACGCGCGAGGAGCTTGGCGTGCTTGTGGAACAGATCGGCACGGAGATTCGCACGGCGGAGAATCGGCGCATTGCCGGAGATGTGGATGCGGCAAACGCCATCCTGCAGCGCGCTGAAGAGAGGGCCAAGCAGGTTATGGATAACGAGCTTGGGCTCTATCGCATGGAAGCGCTTGATCTTCTCGACCGTATCCGCAGCAAGCGCGAAGAGATCAACAACATCGTTCGTCTGGCGCCGCGCATCGTGGCCAACCTCGCCGCGAAGAACCCTGACATCACCGCTCAGGGCTTCATCGGGCTTGCGGACGGCGAATTCGTCGCCTACGACCGTCAGGATCTGTACCGCGTACTTCTCAACTCGGTCGAAAACCCAGTGCATCTCACAGATGAAGAGCTGATCGTTTCAGGCATCAACTTCCCGCGCTATCAGACACTGGTGTTCCAGACCACGGGCAACACCGTGGTGGAGCAGATCGCGGGCCAGCCTACAGTCATGAAGACCGAGGACCCGGCCGGATGGATTACGGGCCAAAGCATGGAGGCGTATCTGAGGTTCCTCTACGTCCTCTCCCCCGAAAACAACCAGATCTACAAGTACGAGCGCCTCAGCAACCGCTACGGCCCGCCGTCGCAATATAATGTGAATGGCGAAATCAGCAGTGCCATAGACATGGCCATCGACGGCAACGTCTTCGTGCTTAAAGACGACGGGACGGTGGTGAAGCTTCTGCGCGGCGAAGCCAAGCCCTTCGTCATCCG